>CAYNKU010000071.1:0-9838 GCA_964397865.1 uncultured Pirellulales bacterium
TCGGACAAAGACAAGGTTTTACTTCAATTATCAAAATTACTGTGAACGGTTACAAAAAATGATATTCAAAAACAACGGCCAAACCTCATGCATCATGATGCCCACGTGGAAAGACGAGTTCATTATACACCGTGACAAAAAAACAAGCGGAAAATATATTATCAAGGGAATAGACGGCGTAACCTATCTGTTCCTGCCATGGCTAAGCGGCGATGTTACCATACGGGGAATGAAACCCGAGTACTATGTCCTTAAAAAGGCGCCTTAAGCCGGTATACCCCGGCAATAGCCGGGGAAAATTGAAGCTACTGCAGTTCTTTCATCTGCAAAAGCAGTTTTTTCACGAGCTCGGGCTTCTCAGCGGCAATATTGAAATTTTCATCCGGATCGACTTCGTGGTCATAAAGCTCTATATCGCCGTATTCGGGATGTTTCTTTCTGTGCTTGGTGACGCGATAACGCTCCGTCCGCATCGAAGGTGATCGGCCCCAGTAGCTAAAGGCCGCTTTCTTCCAGCTCCGATTCGGGTCATAGATCAACGGCACAAAACTTTTACCTTCTAAGTAATCCGGCTTCGGCAAAGATGTAAGCTCGCACAGCGTTGGGAAAATATCGAGAAGTTCGACTAAAGCCTCTGTCTTCTGACCGCTCGTAACACCAGGCACCGAAACTATCATAGACGTCCTCGTCGCGACTTCGTAATTCGTATGCTTCGACCACATCGCATGCTCGCCGAGCTGCCAGCCGTGATCGCCCCACAGCAGAATGACCGTATCTTCCTTCAGGCCGAGCCGTTCGAGTTCGCTAATGACTCTGCCGATCTGCGCATCGGCAAAACTAACGCTCGCGTAATAACCGTGGATAAGTTCCCTCGCCTTTTCGTCGGTAAGCGGCCCTTCATTCGGAATATCGCCGTATCGCCGCAGTTCATCCCAGTTAGTAAATCCGATCCCGTTCTTCGGCATATAAGGATTGTCCGCCAGGTCGATATCCTCACGGCTGTACAAGTCCCAGTATTTTTTCGGCGGACTAAAAGGCAGATGCGGACGATAAAAACCAGCCGCGACAAAGAAAGGCTCACCCTCTTTTTTCAGCTCCCTCAGACTGCCGATCACATCATCAGCGATCATAGCGTCAGGATGCGCGCCGTCAGGCGTATCCGAGGCCTCGACCGAATGCGACCGCCGAAGCGGATTATTCGGATCGATCGGCTCGAAATAATTATTCAAATACTTGATGTTCTCTTCGTTTTGATACCCCGAGCAATACCCCATACACGGCTCGGTAAAAGTGGTTGTATATCTCTTCGTCCAGCCCTGTTTGTCATCGTCATTATAATGATACACCTTGCCCGCGGAGATAGTTGCGTAACCGTGTTTCTTAAAATGCCTCGGCAGCGTCGTCGCGTAATCCGGCAGCACCTTATCGAGCCGCCAGGAATAATTGATCTTTCCAGGTCGCAGCCCGCTTAGGATACTGCCCCGCGAAGGCCCGCAAACAGCTATCTGGCAGTACGCCCTGTTAAACAGCAATCCCTCGCTCGCCAGCTTATCGATATTCGGCGAGATTATCTGCTTATTACCGTAACAACCAAGCTCCGGCCGCAGGTCATCAACGCATATCATCAATACGTTTTTTTTCTTCGCCGCGTTTTTTTCTCCGGCAAAGACCCCCGCAATACTCGGCACCACCGCCGATGCCGCCGCACCGGCGGCGATCCTCAAAAAATCCCTTCGATCCATAATCAGCCCTTTTTAATAAATCATAAGGCTTTTAATCCTCGAGGCTCTCGAAATATTTGATCAAATCCTTGCACTTCGCAAGAGCCGCATTGGCGCACTTAGCCGAATAATCGTCAAGCAGCTTCGCCGCCTCCGCCCGCCTGCCCGCATCTATCAGCGCCTTGGCGCGCTTGTTAACCTTTTCTTCGCCGGTAACAAAATCTTTCTCCAGCTTATCGAACTCACCCCGAACCGCCGGCTGATGCTGGTTATATTTATACCCGAACTCGATCACCTCTTCGCGCTCGCCGCGCTTATCGCCGTTGATAAGCATCCGCAGCTTATCGAACTGCCACCAGAAAGAATCCTCCTCGAAACCCCAGACGCTCGTAACCGTCGGATCGGTAACCTTATTACCCGATTTACCCGCCTTATCCACGCCCGCCGGCATCTTCGTCCCGTCCGCGTAAAAAGGCACGAACACCGAGCAGCACGGAACATCCGCCGCGTAATATGCCACCGGCACGATATCGGCGTCCTTATCAGGCAATACAAATACATTCGTACTCGCGGTTATCCCCCACGTAAAATTCGCCGGCGAATGGTGCATGCAAATAGTCAGAAAATCCGGTATCGCCGCGTTGAAATAAGGCCCCTCCAGAAATGTTCCTTCCAGGTGGTCCCTGCTTATCCTGAACATCCATTCGACATCGATATCGCCCTCTTTTTCCTTGATAAGCTGCGCCACCCGCTTACCCCTGATCAAATTAGGAGCAAGCTGAGTCTCCGGGTCCGAATACGCCAGGGCGAAATCGAACTCCTCTCTCTTGTCCGCCGGCCACCAGCCCTTGTCTATCGCGTTCTGAACCATGTTGTCACTGCAAAGATCCCAGTCGCCCCGGATTGTCAGGTAATTACTGATATTAGCGACACCCTTTTTAATTTGTTTCGCCGCCCACTCATGACCAACCGCCTCGAGTATCCACGCCTCTTTCCCGTCGGCTATAATATAGGAAAGGTCGAAACTGCCGTCGAGATCGCCATATCCCGCGAGCCCCGATCCCCACTGACCGTACTTCTCGATGAACTCGCCCATCACATCTAAAACTTCCCTGGCGGTTTTGCCGCGTTCGAGAGCCAGACGCACAAGGCTTATGCCAAGAATTCCTCTTTCGACCTTCTCGCCGCGCTTGGCCTTATTGAGAGTCTCACGCCACTCCTTCGAGAAGACCGCCTCAGCGGCGATGGCAACGCCGTGCTCATTGATCGCCTGCTCGGCTCCCCAAAGCCAGAACTGGCTCGCTCCCAAAACTGTATAAGTCCGCTCAACCTGCGGGATTTTCTGATACTGCAGCTCGATCACCTCTCCCGGCTTATGCGTCCCGCCCTCCCAGCGCATAAATGGCTCACACTCGTAATACGCCACATCTGACGTCTTCGCC
The DNA here is from genome assembly GCA_964397865.1 of uncultured Pirellulales bacterium. GTDB lineage: Bacteria > Planctomycetota > Phycisphaerae > Sedimentisphaerales > Anaerobacaceae > CAYNKU01. The sequence continues at coordinate 3,164 of CAYNKU010000071.1, forward strand.
AGTATCATATGCCCGCTCGCCGTAGCATCCGGCATCGCGATCCAACTGTCGCACGCCACCGAAATACTCGCAAAAACCAGAACAACCGCTCCCACAGCCGCTATCCAACCAAATACCCTTTTTACACCTTCTCTGTCCATCTTTATTCCCTTCTTAAAAAGTTAGTTATTTATACACAGACCGCGATTCTACAAACATACGCCCCTTTTTGCAAGCACCTTTCTGATCTCACTTGACACCCACCCCGCAACACTTATACTACCTCATTATTAATATTCCTGAGGGCTTGATAATGAACTATGATCAGGTTATATTCAGTAGTCATGCCGTTCGCCAGATGTTTCATCGTGAAATTACAAAAAATGATGTGGTCGAAGTCATTAATAACGGGCAAATAATAAGTGATTATCCGGATGATAAACCTTATCCGAGTTGTTTAATATTGGGATTTGTTAACAATAAACCGGTACACGTGGTTTTCGCTTTTGACCCGGAAAATAAGACCGGGATAGTTATAACTGCTTATATTCCTGATTCTCAATTATGGACCGATGACTTTAAGTCAAGGAGATAAAAAAATGAAATGTGTAATTTGCAAACAGGGCCGGACAAATAAAGGATCAACTACCGTAACCCTCGAAAGAGGCCGAACCACTGTAGTTATTAAAGATGTGCCGGCGGAGATTTGTGAAAATTGCGGTGAGTATTATCTTAGTGAAGATGTTACAGAGAAAGTTCAGAACCTTGCTGAACAAGCCTTCCGGCAAGGCGTTGAAATCGAGGTCTTAAGATATGCAGCTTGAGAAAAGAGGGTAAGGAAACCTCCGTGCTTGAACCATTTTCAAAAATGTGTCAAAATAATAAACTAACTATTATAGGTATAAAAAACTTGCTTACTATTAATAGTCTTATAAAAGATTTAACAATGTAAGGTGATAATATAAAAGTGATATAATTATATGTGCTGCCTTTCAAAAATATTCACTTCTCACCGTCTGATTTTCGAGACAAAGTGATACTCCCCGCCTCCAGCGGCAAACACGACGCTACCGCCTTCGCTGCCTAAAAATCGCAAGCCTTCAGCCCCCGTCGCCGTTTTCCCGCTCTCACGAACCTCGCCGATGCTGGCCGCAGGCACATATATCGTCGCCGTGGTATTAGCCGGGATTATCACATCAAGTTCCAGGGTGTCCCCCTTCAATTGCCAGTTCGTCGCGATTCTTCCGCGGATCGAGTTATAGCTCGCCTTCACCCACGTCAAATCCCCCAAAATCCGAGGCTTGATAACGATTTTATCAAAGCCGACCGCCTCCGTATCCGGATTGATCCCGCCCAAGACCTTGTAGAACCACGCGTCAACAGACCCGAAACTCGCGTGGTTATGCGAATACACGTTGTCGCTGAATCCCCAGTGCTCCCAGACCGTCGTCGCGCCGCACTCAAGCATATATCCCCACCCCGGATATGTCTTTTGATTGACCACGGTGTACGCGATATCCGCCCTGCCAGACTCACTCAACACATCCAGCATCATCCGCGTACCGGTAAAACCCGCTGCCACATGCCCCTTGTCATGATCGATAACCTGTTCGGTAAGCACATCAACCGCCACCTGCCGCTCCGCTTCCGGAACAAGATCGTAAAACAGCGCAAATGACTGACAAGCCTGCGTATGCGATTCGAACTGTCCCGTGCCGGGCTTTAGAAATTTATGTATAAAAGCTTCCTTGATCCGCCCCGCCAGCGCCTCATACTCCCTCGCGTCCGCATCGTTACCGACTATTTTCGCAAACCGCGCCAGCATTGCCGCGCTGCTGTAGTAATAAGCCGTCGCTGTCAAAGGTATAGACTTACGTTCTATCGCCTGCCAGTCACCAAGACACTTGGTTATAATATGCCCCTTCGCATTGCCGGCGAGAAATTCAACCCACCGCTTTGTAATCTCATATTGCTCTTTGATAATACGATCATTGCCGTAATACCGGTAAAGCTGCTGCTGAAGATAAGGATGAGTTATCCCCCAGCCAATAGGCCCCGAACCGCCCCCCAGCCCCCTGTCCGCTATTCCCACATAAGGCGCCGTCTCTGTCAGGCCGCCATTTGGCCGCACTGCGTCGGCAAAATCGCGAACGATCTTTTCATACAACCCCGCCATATCGAAATTGAACATAAGCGCTTCGCTCGTATGCAAAGCCTCGTTACCATATCCGAATTTCTCCCGATGCGGGCAGTCGCTCTGAACACTGCGGATATTGCCCAGGCACGACCACCACACCATCTTATGTATCCGATTAAACATCTCGTCCGAGCATTCGAATGAACCGACATTTTCAGCCGCCGAAGCCACAACCACCCCCTCGATCGAGTCTAAAGTCAACTGCCCCGGATAACCCGTCACCTCCACATACCGAAACCCATGATAAGTAAATCGCGGAACATATACCTCTGGCCCGCCTCCTTTGAGAATATACCTGTCACTCTGATAAGCTACCTCCGGCGCACCAGGCCCGCCGACTCCCGCCTTTTTTATCTGCCCGCACACCGATGTCATCGCGTTAAGCGTTCCATCGGGATACAGCAACTCGCCATAACGAAGTTTCACCTCCGTACCCGCACGCCCTTTAACTCGCAACCTCACCATCCCCACAATGTTCTGCCCCATATCGAAAATAAATACGCCCGCTTTAGGCTCCGTCATTTCAACGGGCCTTAGCGACATAACCGCCTTAACCGCCGGCTGCGACTCCGCACAAAGCCCGCCCAAAGGCTCAACCGCTGCTTTCGCATATTTCCAACCGCTGTCATCGAACCCAACCTCGTCCCATCCCGCCGCCTCCTTCCTCGCGTCATATACCTCACCGAGATAAACATTATTCCGCAGTATAGGGCCATCCGCAACTCTCCAGCTCTCGTCCGTTATCACCGACTCCTTATTCGAGTCTTCATATTCGATCTCCAATTGCGCAAAAAGACGCGGCATCCCAATTGTAAGATGTTCGCGCACGTTGATCCTCCCCCACATCTTCATCGGCAAAGGATTATACCAGCCGTTACCCAGCATAACGCCGATACAGTTTCGCCCTCTCGAAAGCTGCTTCGTGACATCGTAGGTATTATATAACACCCGTTTCGAATACGTCGTCCACCCCGGCGACAATAGATCATCGCCAACCTTTTCACCATTAAGGCTCGCCTGGTAATACCCGAGCCCGCTTATATAAAGCCTCGCGCATTTTACCTGCCCGCCAATATCAAACTCCTTCCGGAACATTGGCGCCGGCGAATCTTTATAGAAATCTTCATCCCGCCTCGGCGCCCTTTTGCCGTCATTTACCCAAATACCCTTGTACTTTTCAGCCCCCACAAACGCTGTCTCCCACCACGCCCCCTGGCTCCATCGCGAAACCTTCTCTTCTCTGTCCCAGACGCGCACCTTCCACCAGCATCGTTGAAACGAGTCCAAAGCCGAACCGTCGTAAATAATATTAACCGTCTCCCTCGAACCCACCTTGCCGCTGTCCCACAGGTCGCCTTTTCCAGCTTTGAGATTTCCTTCACTGCTCGCGACAATAACCTGATATGCCCTTTGAATTTGTCCCCTGCCGCTCGATTCGATAATCCAACTCAATCTCGGCCGCTGAGCATCTATCCCCAAAGGATCAAGGCGATATTCACATCGAAGATTCGCCGGCCAAATCCCGCACTCCACTTTACCCCCATGCTCGGTCAACGCCGAGCATCCACTAAAAACAAAAATTACACCGCACAAAAACCATACACCAGCACACCTCATTTCTACCGGCCTCCACACCTGTTCTTTCAATATCAGACCACTTTCGAAAAAGCCTGCTTGTTTTGTAACAATTATCCTCGCAATCCGCACCGAATCCAAAATACTTGGTCCCGACCAAAGGTCGGGGTTATTTTTTCTTTCCTGCATCTTCCCAAAGATTAGCCCCAGGACCTGTGCCTGGGGCATTTTTTCAGACACCGACTAACTCTGATTTACACTATTTTTCATTTCATTTCTCTGCGTTCTCTGCGATCTCTGTGGCTATAGAAAATAAATCAAACCTCTGCGGCAAGCTGGGCGATAATATCGCGAGAGCGAACGACATAACCGCACCAGCCCGCTATACTCCGCAGCGCGCCGATATGCAAATCCCGGTTAATCGATGCGGTACAGTCCGCCGGATAGTAAACGCAGAAATCCCTGAAAAACGCGTCAAACGCCGTGGCAAACGGACACACATGAGTCAACACCCCGCAGATAACAACCTGCCCGATACCAAGACATCGCAGCGTACATTCCAGGTCCGTTTGATAAAAACCGCTGTACCGCCTCTTCATAATTACTTTTTCACCCGCGGCAACATCAAGCCCTTCAGCCATCTCAACATCTTTAGTCCCTTCCAGGATAGGACTCGTCCACCACGAAGAAAGTCTCTTGCCCCTGTCATGCTCTACCGAATGATGTCCCTGAACAAGCCACAATACGGGCCGCCCCGCCCCTCGAAATCCCTCAACTAATTCTTTAACCCTCGGCAAAACTACCCGCGCATTCTCCGAGGAAAGTGGCCGCCCCGCATCCACAAATGGACTCGTCATATCCACAACAAGTAGCGCCGCCTTCCCCGGCACCACCCGCTCAACCTCGCGCCACTGATAAAGAGCTATCTCCTCCATCCATTTCTCAAGCTCACTATCCAAATTATCTACATTCACATACGTCTCAGCAAAATCCTGTGGCCCGGCCATAAAACTCTCCTTTATCAATATTAAGATTTCCATTTTACAGTCATACCTGCTCCGGAGAGCACGGTGTTAAGCAGAATATAAAAATCTCCTCTCCCCCGCAACTATTTTAAACTCCCTTGACACCCGCCCGGCAATACTTATACTGCCTAAACAAAACGTATTATTGACGCGGAGAGATAAAAAATGAATATACTGAAAAATTCCACCTTCCAGAAATACCTGCTTCCAGGCTTCGTATTCCAGTCCGTAATCATCGCAGGCGGCTACGGCACAGGCCGTGAACTCGTCGAATTCTTCCTTAATTTCGGACCCCTCGGCGGCCTGCTCGGAATGCTGCTCATCAGCACCGTAATGTGGTCGGTCTTTCTGGCGCTGACATTCGAATTCGCCCGCCTCTTCCGCGCCTACGACTACCGCACCTTTTTCATAAACCTGCTCGGAAAATGGTGGTTCCTATTTGAAATAATCTTTACCCTATATCTCTTTATCGTCCTGGCCGTAATAGGCTCCGCCGCCGGGGTTATGCTTCGCGACAATTTCAATATGCCCTATATCGTAGGCGTCGCAATAATGCTCGCATCCGTCGGTTTTCTAACCTTCAAAGGAACCGGCCTTATCGAAAAATTCCTCTCTCTCTGGTCGATAGTACTCTACATCATCTACATCATCTTCCTCGTCGCCGCGATCGCGAAATTCGGCCCCATCATCCGCGAAAATTTCGCCGCCGCCGAGATAAAACCACAATGGCCCATCGCCGCGTTCAAATACGCATTCTACAACCTCGCCAACGTCGCCGGCGTACTCTTTTGCCTCAAACACCTCGAAACCAGAAAACAGGCCCTCACCGCCGGAGTATTAGCAGGCGTCATCGGTATCCTGCCGGGCCTTTTCTTTTATATCGCCATCGTAAGTCACTACCCCGACGTCCTCACCGCCGAAATACCAGCCATCTTCGTCTTCGAAAAACTCGGTATGCCCATCCTGCTGATCCTCTTCCAGATAATGCTCTTCGGAACCCTCATTGAAACCGGCACCGCCCTGATCCACTCGGTAAACGAACGAATCAACTCCGCCATGCACGCAAAGAAAAAGGAACTCCCACGCTGGCAGCGACCGCTCATCGCGACCGTATTCCTGCTCATCGCCGTCTGCATTTCGGTTTTCGGCCTGATAAACCTGATCGCCAAAGGCTACGGCGCCGCAAGCTGGGGTTTCCTCTTCACATACCTGCTCCCCCTCGCAACCTTCGGCCTCTATAAGATCATAAAAAGCAGAAACATCCGAACCCCGGAGTAATGTGGATAATTTGGTTGTGGATTATTTATCTATACCTAAGATTAGCACCGGAATATCTAAATTTGAAACTCCCCGTTTTTCTAAATCCCAAACAAATTGTTCAAAGTACGAAACCCCTGTAGACATCTCATCTGCAAAACTTTTTACAGGTACAATTTCCACCCCCGCTTTAATGAAACCAAGATTGCAAAAAATGGTCATTTTCGCACAGACATTGTATACCATAAATGCGTATTTGCCAAACTGTACTTCAATCCCAAGATATGCCTTGACAAAATCCATTTCTCGAAAAGCGCCACTATTTAATGGCTTATATTGATATCCATCTTCATAAAACTTAGTTGGATAATTACACGGAACCTTCTTACTAACCCAACTCTTTTGGAAAAAAAGCTTTTTAAAAGCTTTGTTCAATGCCATAGGGCTATACAGAAGCCTCCCCGGCATAGTTTTTTCCCTACTCTTCTTTATCTTGCACTTAGAAGCGTCTACATCCCTGATAACTTCCTCAATCTCCTCTAATAGCACGGGATACTTTTTTCTCAGAACCTCAGAGCCATTATTAAAACTCAACAGTCATAAGTTTGTTTTAGGCGGCTTTCTTAGTAGAGCCATTGTGCT
>CAYNKU010000072.1:0-9634 GCA_964397865.1 uncultured Pirellulales bacterium
CTCATAATTTCAGTAATTGCCAGATTTGAATTTACGGAGGCGTAGTAATATATCGGCTGGTAAGCTTCTTCACTGGTGGTATAGTATCCCCATCCGTCGGCATCAAAACAAATAGCTTCGCCATTCGGCTCCGGCAGCAATTGAACGGGACATTGGGTAGTTGAAAACGCGTCCCAGAGATTTGTTCCCGGCGGGCGGAGCCATACGGCAGCATCGCCGTCATCATTTCTGACAATTATCATATCGCCATTTAGGGAAATGTCAGCGCCGGATGCCTGTTGCCATAAAAACTGGCATTTGTATTCCATATTTATTGTCGTCGTTGTTGATTGTGGATACGGTGCGCGATAGAGGCGAGCATAGTCATCTTCTTTCGAGATGATATAGATGTCTTTTGTGGCTGGGTCAACCATCAATGCTTCAGCGTTGCGTGGGCCGTCAGGGTATTGGAGCGTGATAGTATCAACGCCGGTCAATGTTGTTTCTATCGGTGACTGCTGGGAATAAACCACTGGCTCAGCCACACGATACACTTTGATATTTATGCGGCTGCCGCTATCGCCAATATCACCCACATACAGATAGTCAACCCCATTGACAGGCCCCGGGCCAATAGCGATATCTTCCCAGTCGTAGTTGACAGCGCCGGAAAGGTTATAGATGCCAAGGTGGGTTCCCTGGCGGTTCATCGCAAAAACCCTCGGATCTCCACCGGCATCGTTATGGACCCAGAGGACATTGCTGTTTTGGCGACTGGCGGCGATGCCGGATATTTCGTCCAACCAGTAATGGGCGACTGTGCCGACCTGCAAACCCGGCTCAAACTGCGGACACAGGGCTTTGGCAGTTACGCAAAATGCTACCAAAACCAATAAGATCACCACCCTTTTTCTCATTTTTACACGTTCCAGGTGCAGTAAATTACGACTCCACAGACTTCTCAGCTATTAAATAAGATGCACAAAAAACAAATTCCTTACGAAAATATTCTGTTTTTTCCTCAAAAAATTGATACAGACTCTCCCCGTATTAATTTTCGACGTCGAGTAAATAAACGAACACCTCCTCCGGGATTCCATCGGCAAAAGCAGCATCGCTGTCTTAAATAACGTAAGAATAAGGCTATTATACACTTATAGATACGAGATGGCAAGGATATTTTATGAACATGGCAGGCGTTAGGTACATAATTTACTCAATCGGGCAACTGAGGGCTTTTTAGCAGGAATAGGGGCATAAAAAAACACTTTTTTGTCATTTCGTTTGACAGGCGGATCTGGATAACGTACCTTTTTTCGTTTCGCCGGTATGGAAGAGCGGTGTTTTTGGGCCGTCCAGCAGGATAAAACAAAAAAAAAGCTGTGCTGTTGTAGATAGTTGGGTGATAAAGAGCGAAAATATAGAGGTTTAGCAAACGGCCAGTAAAAGCTGCCGGGAGTAAGTTTGAGCGTTGTGCGTCGTGCGTATATCGTATATCGTCGTGCGTATTGCGTTGGTTGAGGCCGACTGCGTCGGCGGTTGTTTTATTTCTGGATTCCCGCCTTCGCGGGAATGACAAGGTGCGTGGAGCGTATAGTGTGTTTCGTGATGCGCGAGTGTGTATATCGCGAGTGCGTATTGACTTGTGTAATAACAACCTGGTGGGGTAAAGACTCCACCCTACGAATATTCGGCCGGGACGGCGGTTAGAGTTTTTGAAAGAAATCTTATGAGTAATTATGTTGTTCTTGTTAAACAGGTTCCTGATGTGACGCAGATCACCGACAACGCTTTCGATCCGGAAAGCGGGACGCTGATACGCAGCAGGCTGGCGAGCGTGATCAACGATCTTGACGCGCAGGCGCTTGCGTTCGCGAACATGATGAAGCAGAAAAGCGGTGACAAAAAGGCCAAAATCGTCTGCCTGACGATGGGTCCGCCTATGGCTGAAGAGGTTTTGAGGTACAGCCTGAGCAGGTGCGCGGATACGGCGGTTCTTTTGACCGATCGGGCGCTGGGTGGGGCGGATACGTGGGCGACGGCGAACCCGCTGGCATACGCGACGAGAAAGATAGTGAAGGATATCTTCGGCGGCGATAAGGATTATTATATTGTCAGCGGTATGCAGTCGGTCGACGGCGATACGGCGCAGGTTCCGGCGCAAATAGCGGAAGAGCTGGGTTTTCCGTGTATCGCATACGCGACGGATGTCGAATTCAAGAAGGGTCGGTTCGAGTTTACGCGGATTATAAGCGGCGGCAGCCAGGTGGTTGCGGCGAAGGCAAATCCGGCGGTTATCACGGTTGCCAAATACGAGTATCCTCTTTTCGCGACATTTTCCGCGACCAGGAGCGCCGGCGAAGTTGAGATTTTGCGCTGGGGCGCCGACGATATCAAGGCGGAGCATATCGGTGTCAAAGGCTCGAAGACGACGGTGATACGGGTCTTTCCGCCGGGAAAGAGCACGAGGAAATCTCAGCAGGCGGCGGACGCGAAATCGCTGGCGAAGCTGATACTCGAAAGCTTCGCAGAGAGTCAGTCGGGCGGCGATGACGATTCCGAGGGTGCGGCGGCTCACTATGTTATGCCGCACAGGAGGACCGAAGCTTTCGAGAGGAATTTCGAGGGCACCAAGAAAGAGATCGAGGATTTCAAGGCCCTTTATGCCAAGCTGAAGGAACTGAATATCACCGACTTGAAACAGATAGACGAGGACGTGAAGGAAAAGATACTTGCATCGCCTGAAATCGGTTTTCACAAAAAGGCTCTGGACGATATGGTAGAAGGTCTCGCTCTTAACGAAGCGATGTACAGCGGTGAGGTGTGGGTCGTGGCTGAGCATTCCGGCGGGGTAATGCATCCGGCGACGTTCGAGCTGGTGGGTAAGAGCCGGGATTTGGCGGACTCGCTGGAGACGAAAGTCGGGGTGGTCGTTGCGGGCGAAGATGTTGAGCCTATGGCCAGGGATTTGATCGAGGCCGGGGCCGACAACATTTATATCATTGAGGATAAGCTTCTGGCTGAATTCGACCCGACGGCGTATCGCAAGGTTATCTCGGACGCGATTATCAAATACGCTCCGCAGATAGCTCTGTTTGCCGCCACACCTCAGGGCAGGATGTTAGCGCCGATGGTATCTTACCGGGTGGGCTGCGGTTTGACGGCAGACTGTACTTCGCTGGATATCAAGGACAGCTCGCGGAAGGGTATGATCTCTGTTTTGATGCAGACGCGTCCGGCGCTTGGCGGAAATGTGATGGCGACTATCTGCACGAAAAATTCCAAGTGCCAGATGGCGACGGCCAGGCCGGGGGTTATGAAAAGGCTTGACCCGGATCCGTCAAGGAAGGGCAAGATCATCAGGCACGAGGTTGAGTTGTCGAATGACGATATCAGTCTTGAGGTTATCGAAACCGAACTCGGTACGGGTGATGTGAATTTCGGAGCCGATGTGATCGTCAGCGGCGGCAAGGGGATGCAGAGCCGGGATAACTATGAGAAGATGGTTGGTATGCTCTGCGGGGTGCTTGGTAAGAAGCTCGGGGTGTCGGTGGAAAGGGGCGCGTCACGGGCGGCGGTGGAGCAGGGCTTCAGCGAGCGGGTTCACCAGGTGGGGCAGACGGGTACGGCGGTTGGGCCGAAACTATATGTCGCACTTGGTATATCCGGGGCGATCCAGCATATGATCGGGGTTGCCAATACCGAGACGATCGTCGCGGTGAACAGCGATCCGAACGCTCCCATATTCAAACAGTGCGATTATTATATCGTCGGAAATATCGAAGATACTGTACCGCAATTGGTTCAGGCATTAGAGGTGGAATAAAAAGTGGCAAAAGACAAAGAGTATAATGAGACAGCGGTTCTGGTGGTGGGTGCGGGGCCTGCGGGGCTTTCGTGCGCGATAAAGCTCAAGACCTTAAGGCCTGATATCGATATCTGCGTGATAGATAAGGCGGCAGAGCTTGGTAATCACAATCTCTCCGGGGCTGTTTTGGAGGCGGAGGCTCTTCACGAGCTGCTCGATTCGGCAGCAGAGGACTGGCGGCAGAGCGAGGCGGCGAAGGAAGTGCTCGCCAAGAAGGTCGATAAAGACGACGTGATGTTCATGCTCGGCAGGTATCTGTCGTTCAATATCTTTTCGGTTATTAAGATGGCCAAGTCGTTTGGGCTGGGTTTCGGCAAGATGATACACATGGGCGACTATATCGTCTCGATAAGCAAGCTTACCAAGTGGCTCGGGCAGATCGCCAAAGACCTCGGGGTGGAGGTTCTTACCGGCTTTGGGGCGGAGGATATTGTTTACGATCAGTTCGCCATGAAGGCCGAGGGCGTGAAACTGGTTGACCAGGGTCTGGATAAAGAAGGCAATAAACAGCCGAATTATGTCACGGGCGAAACGATAGCCGCTGATTTTGTCGTGCTTGCGGAGGGCTGTGACGGGCTTGTAACCGAGAGGTTCGTAAAGAAGGCGGAGCTTGAAAGAAAGTCGCCGCAGTTGTATTCGGTGGGCGTGAAGGAGCTTATTAAGGTCAGCAGCGAGCAGTATCAGAAATTCACCGCGGGGCGGGTGGTTCACGCGATGGGTTATCCGATCTGGATGCCGGTATTCGGGCCGACTATGTTCGGCGGCGGGATTATCTATCCGGGCGACGATGATCATATATCGGTTGGGATGATCGTGGGGGCGGACTGGAAATATTACAATCTCAATCCGCAGGATGCTCTGACGAATTTTAAGAATCACCGGTTCGTAAAACAGTTTATCGAGGGCGGTACGGTAGTCGAGGCGGGCGCGAAGATGATCCCGGAAGGCGGTTATTATGCGGTTCCGAGAGACCATGTAACAGGCGCTATCGGCAAGGGCAACGTGATGATACTCGGCGACAGCGCGGGTTTTGTGAATATGCTCAAGATAAAGGGGCTGCACAACGCTATCGATTCGGGTATCAGGGCGGCGGAGGCGATCGACAAGAGTTTCGACGCGCCTTTGTCGGCGGCGGTAAATTATACCAAGCTTGTTGACGGCTCGAATATTACGCGTGAGATGAAATCGGCCGCCAACTATCGGCAGACCATAGCGAAGTTCGGCAATACGCTTGGTTTTCCGATTTCGGTTTTAGCGAATATGATGCCTCGATTTAAGGTTGAAAAGGATTTCGAGTCGATGAGGACGGATTCTTACCGGCTCAAGGGCGAAGTGAATTTCGACAAGGATACTTTTACGGCTGTGGCGGCGACGGAGCATCGTGAGGAGCAGCCTTGTCATTTGCACATCATTGACCCGGAGCTTTGTGAGAAAGAATGTAATCCTCGTTTCGGGATGGCGTGTATCGCTTTCTGTCCGGCGGGTGTGTATGAGACTATCGGCGGTGTGTTAAAGGCGGCGAATCCTTCGAACTGCCTGCATTGCAAAACTTGTCAGCGGAAGTGTCCGTTCGACAATATCAGGTGGGTGGTTCCGGAGGGCGCGGGCGGGCCTCGATATAAGAGGATGTAGAAAGGCGCGTTCGAGCGAAATCGATCGTATGCTTTGCTGAAGCGCGGCGGGGTGAGCTAATCGGGGTTGTCTGAGACCGCGGGCAACGCGATAAAAAATCGGCTTCCTTTTCCCGGTTCTGATTCGAGCCAGACCCTGCCGTCCTGACTGCTGATCAGCCTGTTTACTATCGTCAATCCTAATCCTTCGCCGGCTACGATTCCCTCGGGTTCGTGGCGGTAAAATATTTCGAAGACTTTATCCTTCCGGGTCAAATCGATTCCGACACCGTTATCCTCGACACAGTAAACACTTTCATCGGCACTTATTTTGCCTGATATATGGACTTTGCCTTTTCTATCCGGGAAGCGATACTTGATCGCATTATCGAGGAGATTCGAGAAGGCCTGGAAAAGTCTGTTTTTGTCTCCAAGACATTCGGGGAGCTGATCGGCGGTAACAATTACGCCGGCCTGGTCTATCTGGTATTGGGCGTTTTTTATTACCTCGGCGATAATTTGGTTCATATCAACGACCTTTATGCTGGACGATTCGCGGCCGAGGCGGCATATTCTTAAAATGCCTTCCTGCAACTTGTCCATTCTGCCGGCACCTGAGCGGATATAATTAAGTTCGGTGGGGATGTCTTCATTTATAATCGAGTGGATTTTGCTGTCGATGTGCTTCGGCAATTTTATCTCTTCGATGAGCTCTTTTAGCTGTTGGCAGGTATTGTTCAATTCGGTGCTGTATCCCTGGATATTTATAAGCGGGGTTTTGAGGTCGTGACTGCTCGCGTAGATAATGCTTTCGAGTTCGAGGTTTTTTAGCGCCAGTTCTTTCAGAAGGCGCGAGCGTTCGTCTTCGGCTTTTTTGCGTTTTGTAACATCATACGCGATGGCATAAATTATTCCCTGTTTTGTAACGGGCTGGGCGGTCCAGGAGAGCCACTTATATGAGCCGTCTTTGCAGCGGTAGCGATTTTCGAAACTGGTTACCTTGCTGCCGGCGGCGAGCCGGTCTTTGATAACGGTTATTGTTTTTTCTCTATCCTCCGGATGAATGAAGTCAAGGAAGGGCCTGGAGAGAAGCTCATCCGAAGAGTATCCGAGGGTCTCTTCGAAAGAAGAGTTGATTCTCCTGAAATAACCTTCCGTATCCGCGACGCAAATCATATAACCGGTCATATTAAAGATGCGCTCAATTTCTTCCTGGGCTTTTTTTCGTTCGGTGATGTCTATATGTGTGCCGATCATACGAACGGATTCTCCCTTGTCGTTTTTTGCAACGACCTTTCCTCTTCCGAGTATCCATCGCCATTGGCCTGTTTTGGTTCGTAGGCGGAATTCCTGGTCAAAACCTTCGCTTTTTTTTTCGATGTGTTCGCGCACTTTTTTTTCTATAACCTCTCTGTCTTCGGGGTGGAGCAGTTCAGTCCATGCTTCGTAGCTGGGGGGAAATTCATACGGTTCGTAACCGAGCATGGTATAATATCGCGGGCTGAAATAGATGTCTCCGGTTTCCATATTCCAATCCCACAATCCGTCATTAGTACCTTCCAGTGCCAGTGACAGCCTTTCTTCGCTAATTCGGAGTTCTTGCTCGTACATTTTGTTTTTTGTTATATCAGCGACGAAAACCGCCAGTCGGTCGATTTTTCCACGGCTATCGAAGGTCGGATATATGGAAATGTTGAAAAACCTGCCTTTGCGCTGGTCCTCGAAACGAACAGGTTTGCCTGAAGAAACGACCTTTTCACCTTGTTCTTTTGCTTTTTGGGCCATTTCTGGTGAAAAATAGTCAAAAATATTTTTTCCGACGACCTGTTCGGGGGTTGTTCCGAGACTTTTAGCCGCCATTTGGTTGGCGGTCAGGAAATTTCCATTGCAATCGGTGAGATATACCATTTCGGTAGTTGCGTTAAGGCAGGCCCTGGTGAATTCCTCGCTTTGAGCCAGATCACGTCTGGATATTTCCTGTATAAACGCGTAGAAAACGAACGCCCACCATAACGGAAGAATTGCACCGATGAAATCTTCGAAGGTATCGAGTGCCTTAGTAATTCCGGACCATTCCACAAAAAGGCAAAAACTGTAAATCAGGCTAAAAAATAAAAGGCCTGCCAATAATAATTTTGTGCCGCGATTAAAACGCGTTTTCCAGCCCTTGAGCAGGAAGAAGAACCCGGCGAGGCAGGCGAGTAAAAATATAAAGTCGAAAATCGCAACGGGGTGCATTATGAACCCCCTTTTGTTTTTCCAAAAGTGCTGCGGAACCAGACGGCCATAAAAATCGCGCTGACCGCGTAACAAAGATGCTCGAGAAAATTCAGGAGTGTATACGCAAATAGAACCTCAAAAACCGTTAATGTCCAGCCTGCCAAAAGTACGCAAAACGATATGACGAGTATGTTAAATGAACAGATGCGTCTGAGAATGGAATAGTTTATTAACATAACCGCCAGAATACCGACTCCGAGCGCAAGCATTAGGATTTCATCTTCCTGAAACATTTGAGTTTCCCCCAATAGATTATTCTGACAGAACCGGAACTTTCCACCCCAACGTAGAACTCAAATTAGTTTTAATTTTCCGGCAGTTATATAGATATGTTACAAGATTACCAACTTTTTGCAAGGATTTGTTTTGGCCGCAGGGGAAAATCGGGGGTTATTTTTCCTCGGTGTGCTTTGCGGCGTTTTTTTCCCGCTGGATGGCTTCGTAAACTTCTTTTCGATGGACCTGTATGCTCTTTGGGGCGGTTATGCCCAGGCGGACTTTGTCGCCCCGGACGTCGACGATGAAGACCTCGACGTCATCGCCTATCATAATCGATTCATCTTTTTGTCTGCTTAGAACCAACATTTCTCAATCCCTTTTGCGGGCTGGTATAATCCAGTTTTTTTACGAAAAGAACCGGCTTAATGTTCACCCAGCCGGGGTATCTTCCAACCCAAGTATATTTTCGGCTAATTTCGAGAGCGAAAATAACCCTTTTTTAAAGGATTGGGCGTATCGGCGCCGGTTATAGGACATTTGGCGGCTAAGTACTTTATTTCAAGGAAGTTAAGATGTAAAAAAAAGATGATTTTTTCCGGGGAATTACCCTGGCTTGATTTACGAGCTTTCGTGCTTTCGCCAGTAGTCGTAACGGACGGCCATCCAGTAGCCTGTTATCGAGCCTAAGGTGCCGAAAACGACCATTTGGAGGGGTAAAATCGCCAGGATCGTATCGGAGAAGAATATGGGGGGATGATTTTGTGCCATGTGGGCGAGCATATCTGCTTTTGCGTAAGTGCTTATTCCTAAGACGGTTACAAGGGCGGAGGCGATAGTGGGCCAGATAAAGCCTGCGCCGAGGAATTTTTTTACCACAAAGCCGGCTAATCCGAAGGATACCACGACGGCGAAAGCTATCTGCGGGACGGAGGGCTGAGCTACGACCGAGCCGAGGGCGGCGTCGAAGAGTCTTATATCCTGGGCGAGCAGTTTTACGCAGAACCGCCCTATCATAAACGAAACTGCCAGTGCGATGGCGGGGTTGATGAGCGAATCGGCCTTGAATTTGGTTTTTTCGGTGGTTTTGGGGTCTTTTTTCGCCATGGAAACGATCGCGTGCGCAGCGAGTACGCCTGCCAGGCCTGCGGCGATAATCGCGAGCCAGAAAAGGCCTTCCCATTGGAGCGAGGCGAAAATCGCCTGTCTATGTTGGGGGGCGGGGGTCTGCTGCATCAGGTTGCCTATACTGCCTCCTCGAACCGCCCAGATAGATAAGCCGGCGGGTACGGCTAATGGGCCGATCTGGCGGCCGTAAGGCCAGGAGATGAAATATCCCAGCAGGCCTGCCGCGAAGGCAGTGATAAACAGGATCGCGTAGTCCGGGGCGGTAATCGTGCCATTGAAGGCTGAGACGACAGCGAAGGGCTCGACGGGTTCGGCCATAGGCCAGGCAAATATCCCTATCAGCAGGACACCTATTGCCATCGAAGAAGCGATTTTGAATTTCATCAGTAATGATAATTCCACTTTAAGTCCTGTTCAAACAGTTAGCAGCCGGATAATACAGCCGGCAAAGGGAGTATCATATCAGAAAGTTCGCGCTTTTCAAAGAAAACTTGAGCAAATCCTCAGGCTCTGGTAGATTATTAGCGTACAGCGTGGAGCGGATAGCGTGTAG
>CAYNKU010000073.1:0-9574 GCA_964397865.1 uncultured Pirellulales bacterium
TACAACCTAGCGGTTAACAGCCGCTCGCTCTACCAATTGAGCTATCGGGGAATATATTTGCTCAAAAACCTTAAAAATTCTAAAAATTTTTGTGCCTTTAGTCAATAAAAAACCCGGATAAACCGCCCCGCACCCCACAGTCATAACAGCGGTCGATCCGGAAAATACCAGTCCTTACATCCTAACACTGGTTCTTTGAGTATGTTATCCAAATTTTAACAACTTTGTCAAGTGCCTCTTTTTTTAAGCCGATGGGCGAAAATATGCCCTTATGCTGGACAAACAGGCAATTATTTAGTACAATTCAGGGTTTGCAGGGTTTTATCTGCCGGCCCGCTGTTTTCGTGGAAAAAACAGCTTTTTGTTCGCAGGTATTTTATATAGTTACCCGGTTTTTTAAATATCTTATATGGCAAGCAGTATCCTAAATGTCGGTGGCTACAGTATCATAAAGCGCCTCGGAACAGGCGCCCGCAGCACTATTTACCTCGCCAAGGACGAGCAGAACAAAAAGCAGATCGCCCTCAAGCGCGTCATAATGGAAAAACCCGAGGACGCCCGAGTTTTCGAGCAGGTCGAAACCGAGTATAAGGTCGCGCAGAAAATTGACCACCTCTACGTCCGCAAATGCCTGAAACTCAAAAAAATTCGCCGACTCCTGCAGGTAAAGGAACTGCTTTTGGCGATGGAGCTGTTCGATGGAACTTCTCTCGAAGAAGGCCCCGCTTTGAGCCTGGTCGACGTGCTGCTCGTATTCAGAATGGTCGCCAGCGGCCTAAACGCCATGCACCAGCAGGGCTATGTCCACTGCGACATAAAACCGAATAACATACTGATGAGCAAATCAGGAACCATCAAGATCATCGACCTCGGTCAGAGCTGTAAGATCGGTACCACAAAGCAGCGCATCCAGGGAACGCCGGACTACATTGCTCCGGAACAGGTCCAGCGAAAACCCCTCGGTCCAAAAACCGATATCTTCAATCTCGGCGCCACAATGTACTGGGCACTGACCGGAAACAATGTCCCGACAATGATACCCCGCAAAGATAATCTCGGCCTGTCGATCCAAAAGGAATGCAAACCCCCGCATAAAGTAAGAAAACAGTTGCCGATCGAGGTCTCAGAGCTTGTAATGAAGTGTATCCAGAACGATCCGACCGAAAGACCCTCCAACATGATGGGCGTCGTATCAGAACTCGACGGTCTCGTTCATGATATTTTTGGTGGAAAATTGAAAACCAACAAAAATGCCTCAGACAATAATTGATTTGCTGCACAAAGGCGCAAAAGCCAACATTGAAAACAGACTCAGGCGGGGAAATCTGATCATCCTTCCCCCCGAGGGCGATTTAATTATAACCGGCGACCTACACGGACACCGCAGAAACTTCGAAAGGATCAAGACTTTCGCCGACCTCGAAAATAATCCCCACCGCCACCTCGTACTTCAGGAAATAATTCACGGCGGCCCCGAAGACTCCGAAGGCGGATGCCTTTCTTATGAACTGCTCTTCGACGCCGTTCGATACAAACTAAACTTCCCCGACCGGGTCCATATCATCATGGGCAACCACGATACTACTTTCATAAACGACGCCGAGGTCATGAAAAACGGCAGGGAAATGAACCGCGCCCTGCGAATCGCGATCGAACGCAGGTACAGCCGACACAGCGACGATATAAAACTCGGCATAAGAAACTTCCTCTTTTCCCAGCCCGTGGCAGTAAAATGCCCGAACAGGATCTGGCTTTCACATTCCCTGCCGAGCGCCCGATACATTGACAACTTCGAACTCGAAATCTTCGACCGCCAGCTCGAATTCAAAGATACCGCCAGAGGCGGCTCGGTCTACATGCTCACATGGGGCAGAAGACACTCCCAGCAACTGCTTGACAAAATAGCTGATATGTTCGACATCGATATTTTCATACTCGGTCATCAGCCGCAATCTCAAGGCTGGGCACAATGCGGTGACAACCTGATAATCATCGCTTCCGACCACAATCACGGCTGCCTCCTGCCTTTCGACCTGACAAAAAAATATACCGTAGCCGAACTTACGGATTCCATTGTCCCTTTAGCTTCGATTTCCTGAAAAATTTTGAATATAACCGGTTCGTAGTCAAAAAGGATTTTTGCTTAATGGATTGGTATTATTATATAGCGATTGTAATAATCGTATCCCAGATATTATTTCTGATACAAACCTATAACAACCATCGCTACGCTCTCGCGAAACACAAAAGAACCCGACCCGATTATCTTTTCAAGACCGCTCTGATCGTCCCCTGCAAGGGTCTGGATTCGGCCTTCGATAAAAACATCGCCTCATTCTTCCACCAGGATTATAAGGATTACCTGCTCTGGTTCGTGGTTGCCGAAGAATCCGACCCCGCCTATCAGCAACTGTGTAAATTAAAAGACCGGCTTACTTCAACCTCAAACGCTTCCGACGTTCGAATCCTCGTCGCCGGCACTGCTGAATCCTCCAGCCAGAAAGTCCACAACTTGCTTCACTGCTATCGGAATCTGCCCGAAGATATCGAGGCTATGGCCTTTGCCGACAGCGACATCTGTGTCCGAACCGAATGGCTCAGACATCTGGTTTACCCTCTCAGGCAGCCCAAGAACGGCGCCTCCGGCGGCTACAGATGGTACGTGCCTCAGAAAAACAACCCCGCCACACTCGCCTTGGCGGCCCTGAACGCAAAGGTCGCGCAGCTGCTCGGCAACACGATCTTCAACCATCTCTGGGGCGGTTCAATGGCGATCAAGGTCGATACCTTCCGGAAGCTAAAAATCGAAAATATCTGGCAAAAAGCGCTCAGCGACGATTATTCACTCAGCTATGCCGTCAAAAAAGCCGGCCTGAAAGTTGCCTTTGTCCCGGGCTGTCTCGTAGCTTCATACGAATCGACCACCTGGTCCGAGCTGTTCGAATTCGGCAGACGACAATTCCTCATAACCCGCGTCACCGCGCCGAAGACATGGCTTTTCGGCCTGTCGAGCAGCCTTTATTCCACACTCGGCCTGTGGGCAACTATCGCCCTAGCGATCTATGCCGCAAAAATCGGCGACAAAAATTTACCGCTTTTCGCCGCAACTCCGATAGTCTTCTTCTGTGCCCAGATGCTCCGCGCGATATTAAGACAAAAAACCGGCGCCTCTCTATTTAGAAAAGATCTGCCGCAAATGAAACCCGCCATCGCGGCCGATGTGTTTTTATTCTGGCTCTGGTCGCCCCTGATGCTGATTTTGATCCTCTCCTCCGCTATCGGCCGAACCATCCGCTGGCGAGGCATCAAATACAAACTCGTAAGCCCAACCGAGACCATCGTCATCGAAAATAACTGAAAAACCGCGCGGATTCTTTTAGATTTTGGATATGTCGTTTTCAGGTTTGCCGACAAGATAAATCCTGTTTTTGCCGCTGCGCTTGGCTTCGAGCAGTCCGTTATCAGCCTCACGGAACAGCTTCTCGATATCAGAGCCGTCTCTCGGAAAGCTCGCCAGACCCCCGCTTATCGTCAAAACACCCTTACCCTCCGGCCCGAGCATAGGCAGCTTAGCCCTGTTAAGCACCCTCATAAATCGCCTGGCTATGAAAATAGCCTCGGTGGGATGTTCCGCTGACGCCGAGCGTCTCTCATCCTGCGAGTCTCTGCCCTTTCGCTTCGGGTCGTCCCAGAAGATCACCGCGAACTCATCGCCCCCGATCCTGCCGATGACATCGTGACTCCTGCAGCACCGCCGCATCAAAACCGCCGCCTGTTTAAGTATCTCATCGCCGGCCCAGTGACCGTAAACATCGTTATAATGTTTGAAATCGTCGATATCGAAAACCAGTAGGGTAACCCTGCCGTTCTCAGCGGCCGCACGCTCTATTATCTGCCTCGCGAATTCCCAGATATATCTGCGATTTTTCAAACCCGTCAATTCATCCTCGGTCGCCAGCTTCTCCAAAAGCTTTATCCTCGCAGCCAGCGCCTCATCGGCCTTTAGCTCCGCGGCGGTCTGTTTGCCGATCTTTTCCCGGGGCCTCGATAACGCGTAAAACTCCTCCACCGCCAGCGGACAAATAATATAATCATCCGCCGCCCTCGTGCCGTTTGCCGAAGCGGCCGAGAGCTTCAGCGCCTCGGACTCCTGCCACATCCGCGCCAGCAATAATATCTTCGCCCCGCGGCTAACTTCCCTCAGCGTCTTCAAAGTTGAAACAAGGCCCCCCGAAGCCGAACCCATCACAACACCGATCACGTCAAAATTTTTCTTCGACGCTGCGTCTATCGCGTCAGGCATATTCTCCCGAACCTGACAGCGCGAACCATCAAACGCATCGGCATCACTGAAAACCCCGCTGACATCCCCGGCCAGCAGAATATTTTCGCCCTCTATATCGTTATTCGAATCAGAAACTGCCATTTGCCATCCCTGCCTAACTGGTACCCTGAAAGATTTATAATACCATAATTAGCGAAAAAGTCAACCTTAATCCCCCATCTTGCCCAACCTCTCAACTTCGGATGTCACTCAACTGCCGGCAGATCTTCGAGGTTTTTTCTCGCCTGAGCCGTATAGATACTTTCAGGATACAAACTGACAAACTTCGACAGAACATCGTGGGCGTCGGCCAGCAGCGTTTTTTTACGCTCGGTCTCGGATTCGTCCTGCTCCCGCCAGAGACTTGTCTTCAAAAGGGCCAGTTCATACAGAGCCCGCGTCCCGCCGTCAGTATCACCGAATTTTTTGTGAAGCTCGCTGAGCTTTTCGGCGCGAGTTTCTCCATCGGCGATCAGTCTCGCCTGGGCAAGAAGAACATTGTCACGCAGTGGATCTTTCTCATCTATTTCCGCAAGCAATTCTTCGAGATACCAAGAGTATTCCTCGATATGAGGATTGAGCATTACAAACCGCGCAAGCCGTTCAGCGGATCCCGTATCCTTGGTCCGGTTCTCCTCGCTTATAAGGCTGTAAAGCTGCCGGAGCCTCATCTGCAAACCAGCCAGTCTGAACCTGGTCATCGCCGATGCCGCCGGCGGTCGAAACAGACCGTAAAAACTCTCCGGCGTCTGCTTGTTCTCTGTCTCTTCGAGCCGTTCGTAAACCATCGCACTCGCTTCCTCGATAAGCTTTTGGGCCTGCTTGAATCTGCCCTGGCCCGCCCAGTCTTTCGCGATCCGCCACCTCGCTTCGGTCGATTCGATGCTCTTGCCGAACTGACTGTAAAGACGATACCAGACCTCCCGCGAACGCTCATAAGGATAATCACTGTAAAAGTGAAGCACTTCCTTCTGCCCCACAAGCTTTATATCGGGGCTGAAGTCGCTCAGAAGGGCCTTATAATAAAGAGCCACCGGCATCCTGCGGCTTTGCGGGCGCTTGCTTATAAAACGCTCGTAGTTCTCGAACAACTGACGCCTTTTGATCTGATACTTCAATTCCTCCGGCACAATGAACCATCTCGGCCAGCGATCGTAACTAAGCTCTATTTGGATCTCTTTCTTCAGTTCCGCCCTCAAAGCCGCCGGGTCAATAGGATAGAAAAAGCCCGCGAGATACTCTCTGACGTTGGGATTCGCGATCGTCGAGTCCAGCGCCTCGGTAATACTGTGGTCATGAAACTCGCTGATAACCTCGGGGTTATTGCCGGCCACGTATAACTGGTAGTCCAGTTCGTCAAAACCGATCTTGTCCTGAAAAACCCATACGCTCGACAGAAATATAATACTCGTGGACACCAATATAAGCCCCGGCCGGTAACGCGTATAGTGGCCGATTCCCAGCACAACACCCGCCTGGGCAAGCCCGACGAGCCACGCGCAAATCCAGGGCGTAAAAGAAAATCCCCACCTCACCGGCTCCACCGATTTCGCCACCCCGAAAAATCCCCAGTAAATCACCTGCGGCGTAATACACAATACGATTGATATGAATCGGCTGCGAAAACGAAGAGGCCGGCACGCAACCGCCGCACAACTTATTAGCAAACTCACCGCCAGGCCGGGCAGATTACCCAATAACACAACCGCGGCTATAAACGCCAAACTCCACAAAAAGCTCATCAACTGAGACACCAACACTGGAGCCGCCGCCAGGGTACCCATAAGAAGACCTAAAACAAATATCTGCCACGGATACTCGAATATACCCACCCCTCCCGTCGTCAACTCATCGAGATACCAGTTTCCCGGATTGATCAAAACATGATAGTCGAAGGCCCAGAGCGAACCTGTCACAACTTTCGACCAGAAAAGACAGCAAAAACAGAAAACAACCAGAGACATCAGCCAGCACCTCTGAACATTGGCGTGGCTGTAATGGAGTGTCGGGCCCGCGGTCATAAAAGACTTTTTAGGCCCCGATTTCGGCGTCCTGTCCGTCTGTTTATCTGTCATAAACTTTTATTCCCCCAACTCGCAGACCATTTAATAACTCAAACCGACCGTCGGTCAGTTTGAGTTAATAACGGTAATGCTCCGGTTTATAAGGCCCCTCGACCGGGACACCAAGATAATCCGCCTGTTTTTGGGTCAGCCTGGTAAGCTTTACGCCGAGCTTGCCAATATGGAGCCGTGCAACCTCTTCGTCCAGCTTTTTCGGGAGTGTGTAAACACCCGGCGCGAGTTTTTCTTTCGCCAGCATCATTTGCGCAAGACACTGGTTCGTAAAACTGTTACTCATCACAAAACTCGGATGCCCCGTCGCACAGCCCAGATTGACCAGTCTGCCTTCGGCAAGAACGATTATCGACCTGCCCGATTTCAAAGTCCACTTATCTACCTGGGGCTTGATATTCTGCTTTTTACAGCCGGCGGTTTCTTCCAGGTAGCTCATCTCGATCTCGCTGTCGAAGTGCCCGATATTGCAGATGATAGCCTCGTTTTTCATCCGCTCCATATGCTCGCCGCGTATCACCCCGCAGCAGCCCGTCGCCGTTACAAATATATCCCCTTCCGGCGTCGCATCTTCTAATGTAACAACTTCATAACCCTCCATCGCCGCCTGAAGCGCGCATATCGGATCGACCTCGGTAACCAGAACCCGCGCGCCGAGCCCATGCATCGATTGTGCGCAGCCCTTGCCCACATCGCCGTACCCGCAGACAACCACCACCTTACCCGCGATCATCAGATCTGTCGCTCTCTTGATACCATCCGCCAGCGACTCCCGGCAGCCGTAAAGATTATCGAACTTCGACTTGGTCACCGAATCGTTGACGTTTATCGCCGCAAAAGGCAGATCGCCGTCCGCCGCCATCTGGTAAAGCCGGTGAACCCCCGTCGTCGTCTCCTCCGATACCCCGCGGAGATTGCCGGCGACCTTCGTCCACCGGTCGGGATTATCTTTGATGCTCTCCGCCAGCCTGTCTATCAATATCCGCATATCCTTACTGTCGTACTGCTTATCCAGCAGCGATGCGTCCTTCTCGGCCTTCACGCCATAATAAACCATCAAGGTCGCGTCCCCACCGTCATCGACTATCATATCAGGCCCGCTTCCGTCGGGCCAGGTCAGCGCCTGCTCCGTACACCACCAGTAATCTTCGAGCGTCTCACCCTTCCACGCGAATACCGCCGTCGCGCCGGCTTTCGCTATCGCCGCCGCCGCGTGATCCTGCGTTGAAAATATATTGCACGACGCCCAGCGGACATCGGCGCCTAAAATCTCGAAGGTCTCTATCAGCATTGCGGTCTGTATCGTCATGTGAAGACTGCCCGTTATTTTCAGGCCCTTCAGGGGCTTCTCAGGGCCGTACCTCTCCCGAACCGCCATAAGCCCGGGCATCTCGTTCTCCGCAAGGGCCATCTCCCTGCGACCCCACTCCGCGAGCGATAGATCCGCAACTTTATAAGGCAGTGTCCCGTCTAATTTCAAAACATTACTCCCGGATTCCGTCCTGCACTCCATAACAATCCTTTCCCAAACAAATCCTTCTCCAGAAAATCAAAGCTTCCGCAAAAACAGGCAATTCTCCATAATCCCGATTCAGCCAATATTGTATTGTGCCGCTTAGCATTATACAAGTAATATCTGCCCGCTTGTCCCCCAACTCCTGCCGTACCAGCACACGCAAAAAAACAGGGGCGACCCTAAAAATCGCCCCTGGGAAAAAACCAAAATCTTAAATCCTTATTTACAAGGCATTTACCCTCCCTCGGCCCGCTCAAACCTCATCGGGTATCACAAAAGGCTCCCTCATCTGGCGCCTGAGCATAGAATTGGCCTTTTTGACTAAATCACCGTCACCGACAAAGCACTCCTTATCCGGGTCAATGTCCAGCCAGGGTCCCAAAGTCGCCTTGTGTTTCTTCAAGTCCACGCCGTTAGCCGCCAGATGTTCCTCGAATTTCTCAATGCGATCGCCCAT
Organism: uncultured Pirellulales bacterium; assembly: GCA_964397865.1. GTDB lineage: Bacteria > Planctomycetota > Phycisphaerae > Sedimentisphaerales > Anaerobacaceae > CAYNKU01. Next base: position 8,373 of record CAYNKU010000073.1, read on the forward strand.
ATGGTTCTGAGTTTTAACCGCCTCGCGAATCTCTTCCATATCAGCCACCTCACCGATCCGGTAAGAAATATTCGCCGCGTGACTCAAATTCGCGGACATATGCCCTTCCGGAATATACCCATTGAGATCGCTGACCTTGCCGCTGCGAACCGCGTCGATAAAGTTCCTGTAATGGCCGCCGCCGCCTTCCTCGCTGAACTGTCGGATCTTCTTGTCCTTATTATCATAAGCCCAGCCGCCCTGGTAGTAGCCGCCTTCGCACTCAATTACCATACCTTGACGAACCCCTTTATAATGATCCATTGCTGAGTCGCCGGTCTTACGCGGCAGACCGCGAACCTCAAAAATAATCGGGGCATCATCGTATTCCAATATCGCTATATGCGTATTCGGCGTCTCTCCGTCATCGATATAGCCGAACCTGCCCCCGAAACTCATCACCCGCTTAGGCATCTTATCCTGCTTCAGGGCTCGCCGGCATACATCCATCCGGTGTGCCCCCACGTTGCCGATATCGCCGTTGCCCGTATCCCACTGCCAGTGCCAGTCGTAATGAAGCTCCTTACGCATCAAAGGCTTCATCGGAGCCGGACCGGTCCACAGATTATAATCAACCCCGGCTGGGATCGGCGTCGGCGAACTCACCTTGCCCATACTCTTTCGCCGCTTATAACAAAAACCCCTCGCTACCTTTATCTTGCCAAGATTACCTTCGTGTATCCACTTGAGCGCCGCCTTAAGAGTCAGGTCCGAACGCGACTGAATACCCATCTGCACGATTCGGTTATACTTCTTCGCCGCCGCGACCATCTGCTGACCTTCCCATATCTCATGCGATACGGGCTTTTCGACATAAACATCCTTACCCGCCTGACATCCCCAAACAGTCGCCAGCGCATGCCAGTGATTCGGTATCACCGCGACTATCGCGTCAACATCCTTCCTGTCCAGAACCTCGCGAATATCACTGTAGCCGTCAGGATTCTCACCCTGATCGGTCATTATCTTAACAGCCCTGGCAAGCATGCTCTGATCGACATCACAGATCGCCGCGACCTTCACGCCCGGTATTTTGTGAAACAGATTTACATACCCCCTGCCCTGCCTGCCGACACCTATCATCGCCACACGAACCTGGTCATTGGATCCGATCACCTTCGAACAACCCATCGGCAGCGCCGAAGTAATACCGAACCCCGCCG
>CAYNKU010000074.1:0-9534 GCA_964397865.1 uncultured Pirellulales bacterium
GGCAAGGAAGTAAAACGCAGGCCTACTGGTTGGTAGGTCGAATTTTACTGACGCCGCCAGCCGACGCCGCAGCCGGCCAAAAATGGAAGATAATTTATTTATACGTCCTGAAGGAAACGAAAGAGTGATTTTGCCATAAAATTGCCGGCTGCCCCCTCGATGCGGTCTATTTCCGGCAGTAATCTATCAACCTGGCGAGCTGACTGCGGAGGTCTTTACGGGCGACTATCATATCCACAAACCCATGTTCGAGCATGAACTCGGCGGTCTGGAAGCCTTCCGGCAGTTCCACCTTGATGGTTTCAGCGATGGTGCGAGGCCCCGCGAAGCCGATCAGCGCCTTTGGTTCGGCGATTATGACATCGCCCAGCATCGCAAAACTGGCGGTAACACCTCCCGTGGTTGGGTCGGTCAGGACGGATATATAAAGTCCGCCCGCCTGGTCAAGCCTGGCAAGGGCCGCGGAGGTCTTTGCCATCTGACCCAGCGACACGACCCCCTCGTGCATCCTCGCTCCGCCGGAGCAGCAGACCGCGACCAGCGGCAGCTTTTCTTCGATAGCTTTATCTACGGCCAGGCAAAACTTTTCTCCTACGACAGAACCCATCGAGCCCATCAGGAAATTCGGCTCCATAACCGCCAGGACGACCCCCCGGCCTTTGATAAAAGCCTTGCCGATCCGCATCGCTTCTTTAACGCCGCTTTTTTTCTCGTCGGCGCTGATACGCTGCTTGTAAGTGATATCGCGGAATTTAAAATCCAGCGGATCGCTGCTGGTCAGATCGGCCGATTCTTCCTGAAAGGAATCTTCATCGACCAGGTACTTTATTCGACTTTTAGAATCGATTCGAAAATGATATCCGCATTTGGTACAAACGTCGAGATTGTCGGTGACCTCGCTTTTGTAGACCATCTGTTCGCAGGCCGAACAACGCATCCACAATCCCGCCGGCATATCCTTTCGGGGCTTGAGCGAGAAGCCGTTCCACTTGGATTTACTTTCTGTAGCCATAAGTTATCTCAAAAAATTACCTGCGGAAGATAATACCAGAAAACAGCCCCGCTTGCCACAAAAATCACTTCGCCGCTTCTCGAATAGCGTTTATCGCGGCCAAACGGTCGGTTTTTGAAAAGATCGCGTTACCGGCTACAAGCGTGTCCGCGCCGTAAGAAACCACCTCGGACGCGGTCTCAGGGCCGATTCCGCCGTCGACTTCGATTCGGATATCAGGGCCGACAATTTTTCTGACAAGGGGGATTTTTTTTGCAGCCTCTGGTATGAACTTCTGGCCTCCGAAACCCGGATGCACCGTCATTACCAGAACCATATCACACAAACCGGCAACATCGGTGATCGCCTCGACCGACGTCTCCGGATTCAGACACACACCCGCGGTAACACCAAGTTCGTGAAGCTGGTCGATAAGTTTCTCCGGCTCATCGACAACTTCGATATGGAATGTTATGTGATTCACCCCGGCCTCGGCAAAACTTTTCGCGTACCGCCCGGGTTCGGATATCATAAGATGACTGTCAAAAAAAAGATCGCTGCATTTGCGAAGCTTTGCTATTACCGGCGGACCGATGGTGATATTAGGTACAAAGTGCCCGTCCATCACGTCAAGATGAATCATATTAACCCCGGCCGCGGTAACTTCAGCGATCTCGTCAGCCAGTTTGGAAAAATCCGCGCTCAGTATCGACGGCGCGATCTCGATTGTCCCCGCTTTCGGTAAACGCAAATTCGACCTTCCTTTCCCGAACCCTAATATACCTTATGGCTCGTCAGGAGTCTACTTTTCGTCCAGGATCTCGAGGCACGGAAATTTCTTTCCTTCCAAAAATTCCAGCGAAGCTCCGCCGCCTGTGGAAATATGACTTATTCTGTCCACCAGTCCGAGTATTTGCACGGCACTGGCGGAATCGCCGCCGCCGATTACGCTGCGAGCGCCTTTGTCTGTTGCCTCGGCGGCCGCAAGAGCCACAGCCTTGGTTCCCTCGTCGAAAGGCGGCATCTCAAAGACACCCATCGGCCCGTTCCAGACAATCGTCTTTGCGTCTGCGAGTTTTTCAGCAAAAAGCTTTCGACTCTCAGGCCCGATATCCATGCCCTGCCAGCCGGCGTCAATATCGCCCGTGATGACTTTATTTTCGGCGCCGGCCTTGAATTCCCGGGCGACCACGGTATCTACCGGCAGAACCAATTCACAGCCGATATCTTCAGCCCGATCGAGCAAGCCAATCGCCTTATCGACAAAATCGTCTTCACAGAGACTGTCGCCGACAGTACGGCCCTGGGCTTTGAAGAATGTATAAGCCATTGCCCCGCCTATAATTATACTATCGACTTTTTCCAGCAGGTTCTCAATGACGCGAATCTTGTCCGAGACCTTCGCTCCGCCGAGTATCGCGACAAAAGGTTTTGGGGCGTTAGTTACAGTCTCGCCTAAGAACTTCAACTCCTTTTCAATCAGGTATCCTATGACCCTGGGTTTGGATTCCATAAGTGTTGGCACAGTATACATCGAAGCGTTATCTCTATGGGCGGTTCCGAAGGCGTCATCGACGTAGATATCCGCCAGCTCAGCCAGCTGCAGGGCGAAATTATCCTTGGCCTCTCGGAGTTGGACATCATCCTTGGCGGCCTTATCTTTTATGGTCTCTTCCTTGTGAAAGCGCAGGTTCTCAAGCAGCATGCAGTCGCCGCTTTTGAGGGCCTCGGCCTTTTTCTTTGTTTCCAGGCCGATGCAATCGTCCGCAAAAATCACATCTTTGCCCAGCAGTTCGGACAGCCTTTTTGCTACCGGCCGAAGCGATAATTTATCGTCGGGCTTACCCTTGGGCCGTCCGAGGTGGCTCATGAGTATGAGTGATCCGCCCGAATCCAGAACCTGCTTTATAGACGACAGAGCCTTGACGATGCGATCGTCACTTGTAATATTGCAGTTCTCGTCCAGCGGGACGTTGAAATCGCATCGCATAAGAACGCGTTTATCCTTAAACTCAATATCGGCAACGGTTTTTTTGGCCATTTTTTACCTGCCTTCCACATACAAAGAAATTTAAAGAAATCGGGCCTGCTCATATTTCGAACAGGCCCGGAAAAGTTCACATTACATCTTCGCAAGTTTTTCGATAATATCAACGGTCCGGTTCGAATAACCCCACTCGTTGTCATACCAGCTTAAAACTTTAACGGTTTTGCCCTTTACCATGGTGCAAAGCGAATCGAAGATACTCGAAGCCGGGTTCTGAACGATGTCACTACTGACGATCGGCTCATCGCAATATTCGAGGACACCTTTTAACTGGCCTTGGGCCGCCTTTTTCATGGCCGCGTTTATTTCGTCGACCGTAGCTTCGGTTTTTAGATTGGCAACCAAATCGACAATGCTGCCAACGGGAATCGGTACGCGAATCGCAAAGCCATCGAGTTTGCCGTCCAGCGCCGGGATAACTTTGCCAATCGCCTTTGCCGCACCGGTAGTGGTCGGGATCATATTAGCGGCGGCGGCCCTGGCGCGACGCAGATCGCTGTGGATCATATCAGCGACATTCTGGTCGTTGGTATAGGCGTGAATGGTCGTCATCAGGCCCTGCTCGATGCCGAATGTGTCGTTGAGAACCTTTGTTACCGGTGCCAGGCAGTTCGTTGTGCAGCTTGCGTTCGATACGCACTGTACGTCGCCTGTCAACTGGTCGTCATTAACACCGAGCACGATTGTCGCGTCGATATCGTCTTTGGCGGGAACCGTCAATATCACTTTGCTCGCGCCTGCTTTAATGTGGTCGCCGTAACCGCCCTTCGGGGATTCCTTTGTCCTGAAAATGCCCGTTGATTCCACCACTACCTTTACACCCATATCCTTCCAGGGCAGTTCAGCGGGATTCCTGACCGCAAGGACCTTGACAGCCTTGCCGTTGATTACAAGTGCATCGTCTTTCGCCTCGACGGTGCCGCTGAATTTGCCCATAACGGTGTCATATTTGAACAGATGCGCAAGACTCTTGGCGTCTGCCAGGTCATTAATTGCCACCAGTTCCAGATCACCGGCTCTTTGCATGATAATTCTTGCCACGGCCCTTCCGATTCGGCCGAATCCATTAATTGCAACCTTTGTTGCCATCGCACATCTCCTTGTTTTTAATACTGTTAATACGGTTTCTCAGCGATCAGTCGCTCTACGACAAACGGGCCGTTACTGTATTGGCAACCGCCCGCTTTGTCAAGAATTTATTCAAAATGGCGTTTTTTGCCGGCTATTGCGGCGGGGCAACGGGCTTTTTTCTGTCCCGGCAGGGGTCCTTGAACGGCATCTTGCCGCCGGGCCAGTCACCTTTGGCCTCGTGTTCGGTTTCGGCGTATTTTTTCGCCAGTTCGTAGACCGCGTTAGTATGCTCATCGACATGCAACTCGAACCAGACGCCTTCGACCCCGGTTTTCGCAACCCTTATACCTGCTCCGAGCCTTCCGCGATGGTCGCCGCCGACACAGTCACCAGCCACAAGTGCCGCCATTAACCGATCTGCCATGCTGCCCTTGGTGTTCTCGTAAGCCCGGGCCATTTCTGTAATTACCTCGGGCCCGACCAGCGTATTGCCCTGGCAGGAGTAAAATTTGCCGCACATTGCCCCCCACCAGACACCCCCTTTGTCGGCGTTGAAGCAATTTCGGTTCGCAGCCCGCCCTTTCATATCGATAATGCCAAGCTGTCGCTTGCCGATGCGCTCGTCGTCTTTGAGCAGTATTCCGAGCACCTCTTCAGGCAGCTTTCCTTCTTCGAGCAGATCGAACGCCCGTTCACTGAACGTCGGGTCGTGCCAGTGCTGTGTACAAAATGCACCGACACCGGGGCGAACAAAAGGTACTATCCTGCCGACACCCGGATACCTGCTCGCCACAGCCGCTCCGCAAACGCCGGTTTCAGGGTCAGCGGCGACGATCGAAAATGTGCTCGTAACACCATATTCGGGCAGCAATTCTCCCTCACTTGCTTTGACTGTGCATTTTGAATTGCCGCAACTATCTGTCGCATAATCCGTCGACTGACAGCCTATTAAAAATGCCAGCAGCAGAATAGCAAACCATTGCACAAATAATCTGCCTGAAAAACAAACGATTCTCTTTTTTTGTGTAGTCATTTTTTTCCTCGCAATTAATTTAAAACGACCTGAATTTTTATAAGCACAACCTGTTTTGTCAAACTATTTTTTACGTCTCTTCTCCGGAATAGGCAGGTTCAGTTCTAAAAGAACTTTTTTCATGTCCTCCCAAACCCTTCTGCGGTTATCCGGAGAATAACTTCGCAAAAGATATGCCGGATGATACGTCGCCATCAGTTTTATGGCCGGGCCGAACGGGTCAGGGCGGTATTCGTGAAATCTGCCCCTCAATCGACCTATCGCCTCATTTGTTTCGAGGAGTGTCTTAGCCGCGTGCGCACCGAGCGCTACGATTATCTCAGGGTTTATCAACTCGAGTTGTCTTTGAAGATACGGCAGGCAGCTTACTATTTCATCCGCTTTCGGATCGCGGTTTCCGGGCGGTCGGCATTTCAGTATGTTGCCGATGAATATCTCCTGCCTTGTAAGTCCCATTGCCCTGATAATATCATCAAGCAACTTGCCGGCTCTGCCTACAAAAGGTCGGCCCTGGATATCTTCATCGCCGCCGGGCGCTTCTCCTACAAAAACTATCCTCGCCTTTGCACTTCCCTCGCCGGCTACGGCATTCGTCCGCGTCGAACCAAGACCGCACTTACGGCATTGGCGAACCTCATCTGCGATTGCCTCAAGTTCAGCGGCAATATCGGTACCTGCCGGCTCAGCCTGCTCGGACGGATTACCCTTAACCGCAAAACCGCCGGTGAGAAACTCATCAATTTCGCAGTGCTGCCGGATAACCTTGTTTAAGTTGGTATCTTCCATAAAATCTGTGTTCCTTTAATTACGGTAAAAGCCCTCTCGTGTAAATAGCTTCGACCACTTTATGTACCGCCATTTCCATCGCCGCCTCCCGCATAGTGACTTTCTTTTCCGCGGCAAAGCCGTAAACATCGCCGAAACGCTCGGTCATTCGTTCTGAAAGCCTGCTCTGGACTTGTTCGAGCGTCATCTGTTCCCGCTGGGTTTCCTGCGTATATTCCAGGTACGATACGAATACGCCGCCGGCATTGCACAATATATCCGGTATGACAAGTTTATTTCGACTTTTAAGTATCTCATCGGCCCGGACAGTGGTAGGGGCGTTTGCGCCTTCGGCTATTATTCGGGCCTTGATATTCGGGGCGTTTTTTTCTGTTATCTGCGACCCTGCCGCCGCGGGTATCAAGATATCGCAGTCGATTTCAAAAATCTCTTCGCCGGGTATCTGCGTCGCCCCTTCGAAGCCGGCTACACCGCCGGCTTGTTTGCAGTGCCGCGAAAGAGCGGCAATATCCAGCCCTGTTTTATTTATAATCCCGCCTGAAAGATCCGCCACCGCCACAACTTTTGCGCCGCGATCCGCGACCTCCGCAGCTGCCACCGAGCCGACGTTACCGAACCCCTGGATCGCTATGCGTGTTTTACTTATATCGACCCCCAGCTTCTCACACATCGCAAAAATACTGTAGGCCACGCCTCTGCCTGTCGCTTCCCGGCGTCCTACGATCCCGCCTAAGATCACCGGCTTTCCCGTTACGAAACAGCCCTTTGTGATCGATGTCCCTTCCGAATACGATATGCAGTCCCTGATATGGGCCATATCCGATTCGTTTGTCCCCATATCCGGCGCGGGTATGTATATCTCCGGCCCCAAGTGTCGCCTCGCCCCGCGGGTGAAAGCGCGGACTACTATTTCTTTATCGTCGGTACTAAGCCCCGCCGGGTCAATGCGGATTCCGCTTTTACCCCCGCCGAACGGTACCCCGATAAGCGAGGTCTTCCAGGTCATCTCCATTGCAAGGCCCGAAACATCGTCGAGACTCACATCCGGCGTCATTCTTATTCCGCCTTTTGCCGGCCCCAGCGCATCGTTATGCCTAACTAAAAAGGCTTTGATGTTCATCACCTTGCCGCTGGTCAGTTCCGGATTGATACTTATCTCGATCTTTTCCTTCGGCGCGGTGATCTTTTGCCGAATTGCCGCGTCGAGATCGAGTTTTTTCGCGGCAAGGTCGAAATTGGCAAGCGATGTCTGAAGGATACTGTCTTTTTGCGGATCCATTAAAGCAGCTCCCAAAGAATCGTTATAGAATCATTTTGCGAAAAGAAATCGAACCGATTCTAACGACCGCTTGCGGTTTAAGCAACAAAAAAGGCGTCTCCATCAGCAAGACGCCTTCGATAATCTACTCTATAGTGACTTTACACAAGGCCCTGGGCCAGCATGGCTTTTGCGACCTTCGTAAAGCCGGCTATATTTGCCCCTGCGATGAAATTGTTGGGACAGCCGTATTCTTCGGCGGCCCGGCTGATATTCTTGTAAATATCGACCATGATGTTCTTAAGCTCGGTGTCGGTCTTTTCAAATGTCCAGTACATGTGCTGGCTGTTCTGAGCCATCTCCAGACCCGAAACAGCCACACCGCCGGCGTTAGCGGCCTTACCCGGCAGGAAGATCACGTTCTGTGCCAGGAATACCTCGGCGGCTTCCGGTGTGCAGGGCATATTCGCACCTTCGCCGACTATCTGGCAGCCGTTTTCGGCCAGTGTCTTAGCGGCCTCTTCATCCAGTTCGTTTTGCGTCGCACAAGGCAGAACAACGTCACACTTGATACCCCAGATGCCCGAGCAACCCTCGGTATATGTAGCGTTTTTATGGGTCGATACGTATTCTTTAATACGTTTTCTCTCGACCAGCTTGATCTGCTTGACGGCGTCTAAGTCAATTCCGTCGCCGTCGTGTATGAAACCGTTCGAGTCACTAAGCGTTACAACCTTTCCGCCTAACTGCTGAACTTTTTCCGTAGCGAAAATGGCGACATTACCCGAGCCGGATATATTTACCGTCATGCCCTCGATGCTTTTGCCTTGATTTTTAAGGGCCTCCTCGACTATGTAAACAAGGCCGTATCCCGTAGCTTCGGTCCTGACAAGCGAGCCGCCCCATTCGAGATTCTTGCCCGTCAATACCCCGGTGAACTCATTGCGGATCCTCTTGTACTGGCCGAACAGGAAACCGATCTCGCGACCGCCCACGCCGATATCGCCTGCCGGCACGTCGGTATTCGGCCCGATGTGACGGCAAAGCTCGGTCATAAAGCTCTGGCAGAATCGCATAACTTCCGAATCGCTCTTGCCCTTGGGGTCGAAGTCCGAACCGCCCTTACCTCCGCCCATCTGCAAACCTGTGAGCGAATTCTTCAGTACCTGCTCGAAGCCGAGGAACTTGATTATTCCCAGATAAACGCTTGGATGAAAGCGAAGACCGCCTTTATAAGGACCAAGAGCACTGTTGAATTCCACCCGGAACCCGCGGTTGACTTTGAACTTACCCTTGTCATCCTGCCATGGTACGCGGAACATAATTACCCTCTCAGGCTCGACAAGACGCTCAAGAATCCCCGAATCGACGTATTCCGGGTTCTTATCAAGCACCGGCCCTAAAGAATCCAGAACCTCTTTTACCGCCTGGTGAAACTCCGCCTCGCCGGGATTTCGCCTGAGAACCTGCTCATAAACTGATTGTGTAATCCTGTTCGCCGCCACTTAATAACCTCCATAAAAATTAATTTTATGCTTTCTTGTGACTGATAATAAGTTAAACTAATATTAAGCCTTGATTAGCTATGCCTATATAAAGTATACTATTTGCATAGCTCTAACAACGTCTTAATTGTAATATAGTTCATTAGGTTTACTAATAATGCATATAGAAACGCTGAAAATTTTCCTTGATCTGGCACAGCTCCGGAGCTTTTCCAAGACCGCGGAAAAGCATCTTCTCAGCCAGTCAGCGGTCTCACAGCAGCTCGCCCAGCTTGAACTTACCCATAAGTGTCAGCTCGTCAACAGAAAAAAAAGACCCATTGAACTCACAAAAGCCGGACAAGTACTTTGCGAGGCCTGCAAGGACATCCTCGACAGGTACGAACATCTTAGAAACGAACTTAATATTCTCAGGGCCACTGCCGATGTCAAGATAAACATCGCCGCTATTTTTAGTATAGGAATGCATGCTCTGCCTGATTATGTGAAAAAGTTTATGGCCAGATTCCCCAAAGTAAACGTTCATATCGAATACTTCAGTGCCGAGAAAATTTACGAATCGGTTCTTGCCGGCGATATTGATATAGGCCTCGTAGCTGTACCCAAAAAGGATAAAAGGCTCGATGTCTATGAGTTCGAGAACGAGCCGCTGGTTCTGGTCTGTAGCCCCAGGCATCCTCTGGCCGGTCAGCAGCGGATGGATATTCACAAGGTTCAGTTTGAAAACTTCATCGCTTTCGAGAAGGACCTGCCCAGCCGGATGTGGATTGATAATTGCCTGCGCAGCTACAATATTTATGTTCACCCGCCTATGGAATTCGATAATATCGAGACCATCAAACG
>CAYNKU010000075.1:0-9502 GCA_964397865.1 uncultured Pirellulales bacterium
GGTACGATAAAATGTTCGGGTACGGGAAACTGCGAACATAAAAGCAGGGCTTCTTTCGTGACTTCCTCTATGACGGCGGCGTTGTCGATATTTTCGGCTACTTTATTTATCATATCGGCGATCTGCCTTGCCTGTGGTTCTTTCATTCCCCTGGTCGTAATCGCGGGAGTACCTATTCTCAGGCCGCTGGGGTTAAACGGCGGCGCGGGGTCGTTCGGGATGGAATTGGAATTCGTAACGATTCCGGCGGCGTTGAGGGCATTGGCCATTTTCTTGCCGGGGATGTCTTTGTTGCGCAGATCGATAAGTATAAGGTGATTATCGGTTCCGCCGCTGACGAGATTGAAACCGTACTCAAGGAGTCTTTCGGCGAAAGCCTTTGAGTTTTTGACGATCTGTTTTGCGTATTCGACAAATTCGGGGGTATCGGCTTCTGCCATTGCGACGGCGATGCCGGTAATTGTGTGCATGTGCGGTCCTCCCTGGAGGCCTGGGAAGACGGCCTTATCGACATTTTTGGCGTGCTCCTCTTTGCACAGCAGCATACCACCTCGAGGGCCCCTTAGGGTTTTATGGGTGGTTGTCGAAACTATATCGGCATAGGGGACAGGGCTTTTGTGAATTCCGGCAACGACCAGGCCGGCAATATGGGCGATATCGCTGACATGGCAGGCACCGACGCTTTTGGCAATCTGGCCGAATATCTCAAAGTCGATTTCGCGCGGATACGCGGTCGCACCGGAGATAATTATGCGGGGTTTGTGTTTTTTGGCGAGTTCCTCGATGCGGTTGTAGTCGAACCGGCCTGTTTCGGCATCGACGCCATACTGGACGGAGTTGAATATTTTTCCTGTGAGGCTGACTTTCCAGCCGTGGGTAAGATGTCCGCCGTGAGGCAGTGCCAGGCCCATTATGGTGTCTCCGGGCTGGGCGAGGGCGAGGTATGCGGCCATATTGGCGATAGAGCCCGAATATGACTGTACGTTGGCGTGGTCTGCCTTGAAGAGCTTTTTCGCGCGCGTCTGTGCCATTGTTTCGATAAGGTCCGTTACTTTCTGGCCCTGGTAGTATCTTTTTCCGGGGTATCCTTCGGCGTATTTGTTTGTGAGGCAGCTTCCGACGGCTCTGAGAACGGCCTTTGAAACATAGTTTTCCGAGGCAATAAGGCGTATTGAGCCGCTTTGGCGGGCCTGTTCCTGTCTTACGAGCTCGCAAATCTGGGGGTCATATTTTTCGAGTGCTTCGGTCATATCTTAAAATCTCCTAAATTTAGCCAATTCGAGGTTTTCTTATATCACAGGCGCGGTTTTTGTACAAGTATTTATTTGTTGACAAAATCTGACATAAGATTAGGATGTAGGGTTTATTAGAGGCAGTTGAACTGTGGCAGTGACCATTTTCGGCGCCCAGGGCGCGGCGGAAAGGGGAGTTTTATAGGCCAGTTATAAGCAAAAAGGAAAAGGACAGGTTTGAGCCCATGCCGGAAAACCAGAAAAATCAGGATTTGGCTAAAGCGAAGGCTTTCTTCGAGAGAGCGAGGAAAGTGGCTGATACGAACAACTTCGATTACGCGATAGAGATGTACCTCGAAGGTATCGGCTGCGCTCCGGATGCGCTTGAAGAAGGTCATATCGCGCTTCACAAGCTCGCATTGTGGCGTCAGGGTAAGGGCGGCAAGAAGCCCACTATGATGGAAAAGGTCAAGCTTCTTCGGGGCAAGACGCCCCTTGAGAAGATGCTGAACGCCGAACATCTTTTCGCGAAGGACCCGGACAGCGTATCGTATGCCGAAGCTATTTTGAAGGCGGCGGCGGCGGGTGGATATACGAAGACGGCGAAGTGGATCGCGGACCTTGTGTTTCAGGCGAATAACGCCTCGGCTAAGCCATCTTTTTCGACTTATATACTTTTGAAAGATTCTTACGCGACGATCGGCGAATATGACAGGGCAATCGCGGCGTGTCAATACGCGGTCAAACTAAAGCCTACGGACGGGGACCTTGCGGACGAGTTCAAGCGGCTCTCGGCGGAGCTGACAGTGGCAAGGGGCAAGTACGACAGTAACGGGGATTTCCGGGAATCGATAAAAGATCGCGAGACTCAGGAAAAGCTTTACTCACAAGAGCGGGTTGTCAAGACAGAGAGTTACCAGGCTTCGGCCGTTAAAGAGGCACGGGCGGCGATGGCGCAGGATCCGGAACTGCCAAAGAATATATACAATCTTGTCAATGCGCTGGTGGGACTTCAGACCGAAGAGGGAGAAAACGAGGCGATAGAACTTCTGGAGAAGACTTATGTCGCCAAGAAGGATTTCAGTTTTAAGAAGCAGGCCGGAGAGATAAAAGCCCAGCAATTAAGACGCAAAATAAGGAAGGGCAAAGAGAAGTTGGAAAGCGGCGGCGACGGCGGTGTCAAGGCGGAGCTTGTGAAGTTGAGCAGTGAGCTTAACAAAGTCGAGCTCGAACATTATCGGCTTTGTGTGGATAATTATCCGACGGATCTGGCGCTCAAGTACGAATATGCCGTTCGTCTTATTCGCGATAAGAAATATGACGACGCGATACCGCTTCTTCAGGAGGCGCAGAGAAACCCCCGCAGGAAGCTTGCGGCGATGGATAAGATAGGTTACTGCTTCTTCAAGAAGGGATGGTTCGCTGACGCTGTCGATGTTTTCAACCAGGCACTCGACCAGCACGAGCTCAAGGACGACAGTATGGGCAAGGAACTTCGATATAACCTGGCGCGGGCTTACGAAGAGCAGAAGTATCTGGACAAGGCGATGGAAATTTACCGCAAAATAGCACAACTGGACTTCGGTTATAAAGATGTTCGTGACCGGATAAATAATTTAAGGAATATGAAGTCAGATTCGGAATAATTTTTTCAATTTGTAAAAAGGTTTTTTCAGGAGATCACAGTGGCACATTCGTTATCAGCTCAAAAAAGGATAAGGCAGAATTCGAAACGCAGAGCAATTAACCGCGCACGCAAGAGTCAGATCAAGACACAGATCAAGCATTTGGAAGATGCGTTGGCGGCCGGCGACGCGGCAGCTGCGGGTGAGGAGTACAGGAAGGTCGTCAGGAAGCTGGATAAGACGGCGGCGACGAGTACGATGCACAAGAAGACGGCGGCGAGGAAGAAATCGCGTCTTGCCAGGAAACTTAACAGCTTAAAAGTTAAAAAGGAATCGAAGGCCGACTAAGAAGTTTTTTATTTTGCGTAGAGGGACATTTCCAAACCACAGATTTTCTATGATTTTCTCAGGAAGGAGAATTTTATGGCGGCGGTAAGAGAAAGAAGGACTGCCTGGATGGTACTGATTCTATCGTTAGCGTTAGGTGCGGCGATCTGCCAATCGGCGAGCGCGATTCCGGCGTTTCGGGGGGCGGAAGGATTCGGGGCTGAGGCGATGGGCGGTCGCGGCGGGAAAGTAATTAAGGTTACGAACCTGAATTCCTCCGGTCCGGGGAGTCTTAACCAAGCGTGCCAGACGCAGGGGCCAAGGATCGTGGTATTCGATGTCGCGGGAGTGATCGAAGGCGATGTAACAATCACTGAGCCTTATATTACGATCGCCGGCCAGACGGCGCCGGGGGCGGGGGTAACAATCAAAGGTATGCTTAGGACAGGCCGGAGCAGTTCAGGTGAGCGGGTTCATGATGTTGTGGTTCGGTTCGTTCGGACACGTCCTGACAGAGGCCGGGGAGCCACGCTGGACTCGGTTCAGTTTTCGGTGGTAGATAAGGCGGTGCTGGATCATGTTTCCTGCGCGTGGGCGGAGGACGAGACGATCGATATTTATACTCACGCGACGAATGTTTCGATCCAGTGGTGCACGATAGAGGAGTCGGCGTTACAGGGGCACGCCAAGGGAGTACATAGTTGTGGTCTTATTGCGGGGCCCGGCAGCAGCAGGATATCGATCCATCATAATCTTTTTGCTCATCATCGCAGGCGTAACCCGGCGATAGCGACGGGGCCGGCGGATTTTCGTAATAACGTGGTTTACAATTTCCGCGACGGTTTTAGCCATGAGGGTCATCCGCCGAAGCCGCCGTTTAGTATTGTGGGCAATTATTACAAGGTCGGGCCGAGCGAATCGAAGATTTTCCCTTTCTGCTTTGTGGGTAAGACGCGATACTATCTTCGCGACAATTATATAGAAGGTGTGGGGATGATACAGGACCCGTGGGCGGAGGCTGATAAGGTTTTCGGGCTTGGTTATTATAAAAAAAATGGAGTTAGAGAGACCGTTGAGCCGGAGATGGCGGCGGTTACGACTAATTCGCCACAGCAGGCTTATAAGCTGGTTCTGGCACAGGCGGGGTGTTTTCCTTATGACGTGGTGACAAAGCGCGTTGTCGGGAACGCTAAAGCAGGAACGGGGTCATGGGGACGTAAAGACGACCCTGATTTGATGAAGGGACTGACTGCGGGTAAGGCGCCGCTTGATTCGGATAATGACGGTATGCCGGATGAATGGGAAGAGGCTAAGCTGCTGGATAAAACGCGTGACGATTCGGCGAGGCAGATGCCTTCGGGGTATACAGCGATAGAAGAGTATATAAACGAATTGGCGGAAAAACTTATAGCAAAGGGCGATGTTTAGACTTTTGCGCAGTTTTTTTAGAGTTTATTATAGAGGCCGAGTGGAAGATCGGCCTCTTTTTTATTTTGAACAGTAATGCGTGATGCGTATATAGTATTGCGTATTGAGTCGAACAATAACAATTTGGTGGGGTAAAGACCCCACCCTACAAAGATTTAGTTATCAGGGATGGGAGATCATATGGCGGAAGTATTCAAGCAGAAAATTCTTAAGTTACTGAAGCACCGCGATTATAAGCCTGTAAAAGTCGGCAAGCTTGCCAAGGCTTTGGGGGTGAGTTCGGAGGACTATCCGCAGTTCAAGGAGGCGTTTGACCATTTGCGTCGGGCGGGGCATGTTGTGATAGGTTCGGGCAGCCGGGTGAGCCTCGCGGCGATGTCGGGCAGGATAATAGGCAGATTTCGCGCTAACGCGAGGGGGTTCGGATTTGTGACGCCTCTGGAGGTGAGTTCACGGGACGATCTGTTCATACCGCCTAACGCGACGGCCAATGCGATGGCAGGTGATATTGTGGCGGCGACAGTAGTCAAGCAGGGCAAACGCGGTGGGCAGATGCGGTATAGCGGCAGGGTTGTCGAGATATTAGAACGCGCGAATAACAGGTTCGTTGGAACGCTGGTGAAAAAGGCGGGCGGCTGGATAGTTGTGCCGGATGGGACGGGATTTTTAGAGCCTATAAGTGTCGAGGATGTCGGTGCGAAAGGGGCGAAGGCGAAAGACAAGGTTGTAGTTGAGATTTTGACTTATCCGACAGAGAAGTATCAGGCCCGGGGGGTGATCATCGAGGTGCTGGGTAAGGCGGGGCAATACGAGAGCGAAATCAGCTCGATAATTCATCAGTATCACCTGCCGGGGGAATTTGACGGGCAGTGCCGGCAACAGGCGAGCGGTGCGGCGAGGGATTTCGACGCCGAAAAGGCCGACGGCAGGGAAGATATCACGGATAAAACAATTATTACTATCGATCCGCCTGACGCGAAGGATTTTGACGATGCTATAAGTCTTGAAACCGACGGCGACGGTAACTGGCAGCTTGGAGTTCATATCGCGGATGTAAGTAATTTTATTCCGGCTGATTCGGTTTTGGATATCGAGGCCAAGAGTCGGGGTAACAGCGTGTACTTGCCGGGCAGAACGATACCTATGCTGCCGGAGGTTTTGAGTAACGGGATATGCAGCTTACAGCCGGGACAGAAGCGGTTCGCCAAGAGTGTGTATATAACTTATGACGGCCGAGGGAATATTTTGGGTCGCAGGTTCGCCAACAGTGTTATGTGTTCGACGCAACGGCTAACTTACCGGCAGGCAGAGGGGATATTGAAGGGACGTACCGGGGGCATCAGTAGTGAAGTGGCGGAACTGTTGAAGAATATGGAGCGGCTGAGCAGGGTAATTGAAAAAAGGCGGGATGAAAACGGGATGCTTCATTTAGATCTGCCGGAGACGGAGTTGATATTCGATAAATCGGGGCGTGTTGTCGATGCGCAGCCGGCGGACGACAGTTATCCGCATACTATGATCGAGATGTTCATGGTGGAGGCTAACGAGGCGGTGGCGGGGCTTTTTGACGGGTGTAATATCGCTTTTATGCGGAGGATCCATCCTGAGCCGGATAGTTTGAGTATGAAGAACCTGGCGAAACTTGTGAGGACTTTAGGGTATGGACTGCGAGGCGTGGCCGATCGGGCTGCAATGCAGGAATTGTTAAATGCGGTTAAGGGCACGGACTGTTCGCTGGCGGTGAATCTGATGGTGTTGCGGAGCCTGGAGAAGGCTGAGTATTCACCTTTGAAGGTCGGCCATTACGCGCTTGGGTCGGTTAATTATTGTCATTTTACCAGTCCTATCAGGCGGTACGCGGATTTGATGGTTCATCGGCTTCTTGAAAAATATCTACGGGCGGGTAAAGAAGGCCTGGAGGAGCAGGCGGATCTGGCGGAGACCGGTAAGCATATCACATTTACCGAGCAGCGGGCGGAAGACGCGGAAAATGAGCTAAGGGCTGTTTTGACGCTTCAGATGTTGAGCGGGCGGATCGGCGAGGAACTGGATTGCGTGGTTACGGGGGTGACGAGCTTCGGGGTGTTCGCGCAATGCAAGAAGTTCGGTATCGAGGGTTTGATAAAGACCGAGGACCTGGGGGGCGACGAGTGGAAATATAATCAGCGAAGTCAGTGTATCATGGGGCAGCGGTCGGGAGTGAGTATCGGCCTGGGTCGGGCGATGCGGGTTCGTATAGTTTCGGTGAATGTGCCGGCGAGGCAGCTTGATATCTGTCCGGTTGAGCCGGTGGTTTCGGCGGATAAAAAAGTGACGAAGAAAAAACGCGCCCGGAAAAATACCGGCCGGCGGATAGCCAGAGGCGGCAAAAGAAGAAGGTAAGGCAAAAACCAAAGCAGATTTTGAGGAGAGTTTGATTTCTTGACAATCGGTGCTGGTTCTGTGATACTATCGCGAAGACAATTTGGTGGGGTAAAGACCCCACCCTACAAAGAACTCAAACTGACCGATGGCCAGTTTGAAATATTAAAAATCAAAGATCAAAAATCAAAATTGCGGATTCGGCGCCTTCGCGGGAATGACCCTGCTTTGCCCCAATTTACCGGGGCTACGCAGGGCAGGCAGGAAAGCGAAATGGCAGTAGGGATAGTTTTTTTTGTTTTTGGAGTAGAAGATGAAAGTATCTGAGATGCGGAAGGGGCAGACGGTCAAGGTTGACGGTAAATTGTATTCGATCGTTGACTATCAACATGTGAAACTCGGCAAAGGCGGCGCGATATACCAGACCAAGCTCAAGAGCCTTGCTGACGGGTCGATCCAAAACGTTCGTTTGCGTTCGGAGGAAACGATAGAAGAGGCGTACCTGGATAAGGGTAAATATGAGTATCTTTATTCGGCGGGCGGCGAACACGTTTTGATGGACCTGAATAATTATGAGCAGATAACTCTGGATGACGACGCGTTCGGGGATGGGCCGAAATATCTAAAGCCGAACAGTCAGCTCCAGGTGAGTATGTACGAGGGTAACTCCGTTGTCGTGGAGCTTCCCAATACGGTTGACCTGGAAGTTACCGACGCTCCGCCGGAGATAAAGGGCGCGACGGCGACGAATCAGAATAAACCCGCTACGCTCGAGACCGGGCTTGTTGTGCAGGTACCGGCTTTTATCAAGGTCGGCGATATTATCCGCGTGGATACGCGTACGGGGCAATACCTGACGCGTGCGAAATAAAAAACGCGATATTGAAGCCGATTCGCGAAATCCGACGTATACAAAAACAGGCTTATGGTATTAGATAAAGCAGGTAAGATATTATTGAAGATTTTCGGCTCTCGTAACGAGCGGCTGATAAAGGCGTACTCCGTTATCGCGAGTGAGGCGGGCGAGTTCGAAGAAGGGGTGAAGGCTCTCGACGACGAGGGGCTAAAGGCGAAGACGGGCCAGTTCAAGGCGGCTATAGAGGCGGGGACAAGTCCGCGGGAGATACTGCCGGAGGCGTTCGCGGTAGTAAGGGAGGCGGCGAGGCGCAATGTGGAAATGCGTCATTTCGATGTGCAGCTTGTGGGGGGTAATGTTCTCTACGAGGGCAAAATTGCCGAGATGGCGACGGGTGAAGGTAAGACGCTGGTGGCGACGCTGGCGGCGTATCTTGTTCACCTGACGGGGCGGAAGGTTCATATAGTTACGGTCAACGATTACCTTGCCAAGCGTGACGCCGAATGGATGGGGCCTGTTTACGAGGCGCTGGGGCTTAACGTGGGGGCGATACAGTCGGATATGGATACGGCCGGCGACGAGCGGCGCGATCAGTATGCCTGCGATATTACCTATGGGACCAATAACGAGTTCGGGTTCGATTATCTGCGCGATAATATGAAAGTGTCGCTGGAGCAGATGGTTCAGGGGCCACTGGAATATGCGATTATTGACGAGGTCGATTCGATCCTTGTCGACGAGGCGAGGACGCCCTTAATCATATCGGGGCCGGCTTTCGATGATGTCACCAGGTATAAGAAGGCGGACCAGGTGGCGAAAAAACTTATGTCTCTGCAGAGCGAATACGATCGGACAAAGAAGCAGATCGATTCGGCAGAGCGGACTTTGGCGAATGCACAGGGCGAACTGGCGGAGGCGAAAAAACAAAAGGACGCCAATCGAATCGAAAAAGCTCAAAAGGTGATCGAGAACTCGCAGGATGAGATTATCCGCGCAGAGGCGCGACTGATGAGGGCGACGGAATATTACGAGGTGGAATACGACAAGAAGGCGGTTCATCTGACTCATGAAGGTGTGGGGGCGGCGCAGGAGATCGCGGGGGTGGGGTCGTTCTTTACGGGTTCGAATATGGACTGGCCTCATCTTTTAGAGCAAAGTCTGCGGGCGCATGTGACGTATGAGAGAGAGACCGATTACGTGGTGATGGACGGTAAGGTTATTATCGTTGACGGTTTTACGGGGCGGCTGATGCACGGGCGGCAGTGGTCGGACGGGCTGCACCAGGCGGTGGAGGCGAAGGAAGCGGTTACGATAAAAGAGGAAAGCCAGACAATAGCGACGATAACGCTTCAGAATCTTTTCAAACTTTATGAGCAGATCGCGGGGATGACGGGTACGGCGGCGACCGAGGCGGAAGAATTTATGAATATCTACGGGCTCGAGGTCGTTGTTATACCGACGAACAGGCCTTGTGTGCGGGCGGATCATGATGACGCGATCTATCAATCGATGCAGGAGAAGTTCGTCGCGATCACGGAGGAGATAAACGAGGTCAGCGGTTCGGGCAGGCCTGTGCTGGTGGGTACGATAAGTATAGAAAAGAGTGAGGCGATTTCGGAATCGCTTACGAGAAGATTCGGACTCGAACATGAGGTTCTAAACGCCAAGCAGCA
>CAYNKU010000076.1:0-5745 GCA_964397865.1 uncultured Pirellulales bacterium
CTTCTTCGGCCTGTTTGGGTTTGGTTATATTGCTGACATCCATATCAGAAAGCACCGTTTGCACAACAGCCGGCGCCGGCGATGACGGCTGCGGCTGCTCTTTGGCGGATTCCTGCTGCTGATCCTCGGCGGCCCATTGAGCCCTTCGCAGACTCAGACCGATCTTGCGCGCCTCGGTGTCGACCTTCAATATCTTGACCTCGACTTCATCGCCTTCCTTGACAACATCCTGAGGCTTTTCGATCTTATGGTCGGCAAGCTCGGAAACATGCAAAAGACCTTCGAGGTCCGGCTCGAGCTCCACAAACGCTCCGAAATTAGTAAGCTTGGTGATCCTGCCCTTGATGATATGGCCCGGAATATACTTCTCGGGAATAGCCCGAAGCCACGGGTCTTCCGTCAACTGCTTGATACCAAGTGAAACACGCCTTTTGTCTTCGTTAACGCCGAGAACAACACACTGAACCTGCTGATCTTTTTCAAGCGCTTCGGTCGGGTGACCGTATTTTCTCGTCCAGCTCAAATCCGAGATGTGGACCATTCCATCGATGCCCTCTTCTATCTCCATAAACGCGCCGAAGTTCGTTATGCTCCTGACGGTGGCGGTAACGATCGTCCCGACCGGGTACTTCTGGGACGCGACCGCCCAGGGATTCGTCTCGGTCTGCTTGAGGCCGAGGGAGATTTCCTGCTTTTCTCTATTGACACTTAGCACCACCACTTCGATCTCGTCGCCGAGGTTGAGCATCTCTTTCGGATGTGTCAGGCGCTTTGTCCAGCTCATTTCGCTGATGTGTACGAGACCCTCGATGCCGTCTTCGAGCCTGATAAAGACGCCGTAATTCATTATGTTTACCACCTTGCCGCTGACCCTCGAGCCGATTGGGTAATTATGCTCGACGTTTTCCCAGGGACTGGAGGTCTTCTGCTTCAGGCCCAGCGAGATCTTCTCGTGCTCTTTATCGACGCCGATAACGATACATTCGATCTGCTGGTCCAGTTCGACAACTTCCGACGGATGTGATATCCTGCCCCAGCTCAAATCCGAGATATGCAGCAGCCCGTCGAGTCCGCCGAGGTCCACGAAGACGCCGAAGTCGGCGATATTCTTCACAATACCCTTGCGAAGCTGGCCGACCTCGATTTCGCTGAGGATATTTTCCTTGCTGCTGCGGCGCTGCTCCTCGATGAGTCTGCGCCTCGATATGACGATATTACGTCCTTCCACGTCTATTTTAAGGATTATGCATTCCACTTCCTTGCCGATGAACCTGCTGATATCACCGGGCCTGCGAATATCGACCTGCGAGGCCGGCAAAAATACCGGCACCCCGATATCCACCAGCAGACCGCCCTTGATGCGCCTTATAACCTTGCCGGTAACAATATCGCCTTCTTTCTTGGTATTGATTATTGTTTCCCAGCCTCTTATCCTGTCGGCCTTGCGCTTACTCAAAGGAATAAGCGTCCCGCCGCTATCGGCTTCTTCGAGCATGACCTCGATATGTTTGCCCGGCTCTATTTCGTCGGGGCTGTCGAACTCACCGGCGTCAACAACTCCTTCGCTTTTGAGTCCGATCTCGACAATTACATCGTTTCCTATCTGGGATACGATCATCCCCTCGAGAATCGCCCCCGGAAGATGCGAATCGACCTTTTTCTCGAGTACATCCTCGAGATACTCATTTTCTTTTTCGCCATACATCTGGCTGACCTGCTCGTCGAGTTTTTCCGGCGACAGGCCCAGTTTGTTAATTAAATTTCTATCTACCATACAATTAAAATCCCTCTGTGGAGTCTGCTTTTTTAAGCCGCCGACGCCCCACATTTACGCCGACCGCCCTGTGCGCGAATTCACACATCCATACGTTAACATTAGACTCTTTAAAATAAAACACCGGCCAACGCAGCCAATGCCGTCAAAGCTTCGTCAGATTCTCAACAAACTGATCTATTATCCACTCGGGAGTAGACGCTCCCGCGGTAACACCGGCAACTTTTTTGCCGGAAACGGTACTTTTATCACATTCTTGCCAATTTTGCAAATGAAACGTTTGCTTATTATATTTTTTACACAGTTTCGCCAGCGTCCTGGTATTGGCGCTTTCGAGTCCGCCAAGAACGAACATTATATCCACTTTCTTGCACAATTCGACCGCTGATTCCTGCCTTTTTATGGTCTCCCGGCAGAGCGTATTTATCACTTTCAACTCGTCAAAGCCCTCCCCGGCGATGGCTCCTATCATCCGGCTGAAAAGCTCCGGGCCCTTGGTGGTCTGGCAGACAATACCTAACTTACTGTTTTCAGGCAACTTATGTAAATCCTCCTCGTCCGCTATCACCACCGCTTCGCTCGTACAGCCCACCACCGCCTGAACCTCCGGGTGGTTACGGTCACCGGTAATGACCACTTTATAACCGTCTTTTTCGAGCCGGGCCGCTATCTCCTGAACCCTTTTAACGAGCACGCAAGTCGCGTCCACTATCTTCAGGCCCTTTTCCTTTAGCCGCTGTATCTGGGCGGGAGCTGCCCCGTGAGAGCGGATCAGAACCGTCCCGGAGGTGATTTCTTCGACATTTTCAACGGTTTCAAGCCCGCTTTTGGCCAGACGCTCGACCACATCCTTATTGTGGATGATCGGCCCTAAGCTGTAAACTTCCCTTTCCTCGGAAAGTATTTTCTCCGCGATACTTATAGCGTTTTTCACACCGGGACAAAAACCACAGTTCTGCGCAACTATAACTTCCATAAAAAAACCTTAAAAGCGGTAATTATCAATATTCGTACGGCTGTTTACCCTGCTTCGCTCGAATATCACGCTGCATCCGGCGAAGCTCGGCCGTGAGATTCTCCGCGAGGGTCCTGTCATCGGTATTTTTTATCTCTTCAACCGAGATACATTTTCCATAGCTGACAGTAATTCTGCTTCCCAGCCTGAAAATTTTTTTATCCCTCGGCCAGCACTCGAAGGCCCCGTCAATAACCACCGGCACTATCGCCGCCCCGCCGCGTCGGCATAGAAGACTAAGGCCCGGTTTGAATTCCGATATCCTGCCGTCCCGCGTCCGCGTCGCTTCCGGAAAAAGACACACACCATAGCCGGCTTTTAGTTTTTCAATAACCGCCTTGACCGCACGCAGGTCCGCTTCGCCCCGCCGGACAGGGATGGTATTCAGTTTCGAGATCAGCCCGCCGAAAAACCGAGAGGTAAAAAGACTCTCCCGGGCTAAAAAAAACAAAGGTCTTTTCAAACGTATCCCGCAGAGCACCGGGTCAAGAAAGCTCTGATGATTGCTCAAAAGCAAAACCGCTCCCTCGGCGGGTACATTCTCGATACCGATATAGTTTATACGAAAAAATATCCCGCAAAAAACTTTGCAAATCCACCGGCACACAAAAAAACATTTCATTGTGGTTTTTGCTTCAGTCATTTTTTTCTATAAAACTCAAAAGCCCGGCGACCATTTCCTCAATGGTCAAATCGGTCGTGTCGATCATGATACTGTCTTCGGCGGGTTTCAAAGGCCCGGCCGCCCTGCGCTCGTCGCTTTTATCTCTCTTTTCGATAGCGGTTTTTATCTGCTGCAGATCAGCGGCGATACCTTTGGCCCGCAGTTCAGCAAATCTTCTTCTCGCGCGTTCGGCAGCATCGGCGACAAGAAAAAACTTAAAATCCGCGTCGGGAAAAGCCACCGTCCCCTGGTCCCTGCCTTCGGTAACGATTTTTTTCTCACCGGCTGCAAAACGCCTTTGCATCTCAACAAGCCTTGCCCGCAGTTTCGGTTTCGAGGCTATATACTTTGCGTTTGCGGTAACATCTTCTCGGCGGATATCCTCGGTAACGTCAACGCCGGCGATCGACGCGGTCATTTTACCGGCGCAGATGGAAAACTCGAACTCGGTACTATCCATCAGTTCAGCCAGCTTATCCTCGTCGCTCATATCCACATTGTTTTCCATCGCCGCCAGCGTCACCGCCCGGTACATCGCGCCGGTATCGAGAAACGTGGCCCCGATTTTCCCCGCGAGCAGCTTTGCGGCCGTACTTTTGCCGCTCGCCGCCGGGCCGTCAATTGTAATAACCAGACTCGCCATTTACCAGTCAGCCTTTTTCATAAACTCCGGTTCAGCCCTTCTGTCGACTTTTACTACAACGATGCTCGTGTCGTCGATTTGCCTGGCCAGCCCGACGAATCTTCTCCTGTATCCTAAAATATTTTTGATCATCTGCATTGCCGAGCCGGCGGTGAATTTCTTCGCGGCGCTTAACATATTCTCCAGCCCCCAGAACCGACCTTCGAAATCGGCCGCATCGGTCAGACCGTCGGTATAAAACAGCAGGCAATCGCCGTCTTCGAGCTTAACGGTTTCGGTCTGATATCGAGCTCGGCGGTCGACGCCGAGCACAAGTCCGCCTTTATCAAGTTCGGTAACCTCGCCACGGCGTAAAAGCAATGTAGGCTCATGCCCGCAATTACAATACGTCACGGTCATACTCTTTACGTCGATGGTCGCGTAAAAAAGCGTAACAAATTCACCGTCACGGCACTCGGCGCAGGCAAGATTATTGAGCCTGGTGACAATTTTTTCGATATTGTCGCCGCCCGTATCGCTATCGGCGTAAGCCCGGATCGCGCCGCGGAAAAGGCTCATCATGATCGCGGCCGGGATGCCCTTGCCAATAACATCGGCGATAGCGACGGCAAAACAGCTCTCGCTTATCCGGAGAAAATCGTAAAAATCCCCGCCCACATCGAAACACGGAATATACGTCGCCGCCACGTCCAAACCCGGTATCAGCGGCGCCTTCGCGGGTATCATTCTTCGCTGGACTACGCCCGCAAGACGCATCTGCTCGTTCAGTCTCGCCCCTTCCAAGGCCCTGGCGTAGAGCCTGGCGTTGATTATAGCCACCGCGCACTGCGAAGCGACGGCACGGGCGATACTGATATCCGCCCGGTCGAAACGCTTGGGTTTCGGACTGTACAAACGCAGCACACCAATAGCCTTACCCCTGAACTTCATCGCGACGGTTAATTGGCTGACCAGGCCCTCTTTGGTCACGGCCTCTTTGTATTTAACTCGACTGTCGATCCGCATATCGTCGAGAACGATCGCCTCGCCGGCAAAGGCGGCCTTGATAACAGGGTCCTCCTTCGACACCACGCCTTTATTGCGATACTCTTCGCTCAGGCCGTAAGTGCTGCGCATTTTCAAGTCGCCGGCCTTTTCGTCCAGCAGCCGGATAGAGCAGGCCTTGACACCGGTGATCTTCACAGCCGCTTCGGCCAGCTTATCGAGTACCTGCTGCGGCGAGAACTCCCCCGCTGCGAGCGTACTGAGCTCATAGATCCGCTCGTTTATCTGATTTTGCCTATCTTTACTATCTAACATATCCTGACCACTATACGCTACCCGCTATCCGCTACTACCCGCTACACGCTCCACGCTACTACACGCTACCCGCTCCACGCTACTACACGCTCCACGCTACACGCTACCCGCTACTATCCGCTCCACGCTACTACACGCTACCCGCTCCACGCTACACGCTGTACGCTATTAAACGCTACCCGCTCCACGCTACTACACGCTACACGCTCTACGCTCCCGTAAGGGATGCCATAGGCATATATGCTAAAACAAAGAATTCCGCGGATTATACCGCGCTTTCCGGCCGCAGTGAATCTTATTTTATTTTGCCGGTTCCCTTGAATTTTGAACACTTTTTAGGTATAATAATA
>CAYNKU010000076.1:5845-9329 GCA_964397865.1 uncultured Pirellulales bacterium
TTATTTTATTTTGCCGGTTCCCTTGAATTTTGAACACTTTTTAGGTATAATAATATTTTGATAGCGCAAGGATTTGTAATTAAACCAAACCCCGCACGTAAGTAAGGGGAAAAGACTATATGGCAAAACGTTCTATCAAAGGCCGTTAAGAAAATGAGCCTGACCGCGAAACATATTACTTTTACAGGCCGCGTCCAGGGCGTAGGCTTTCGCTTCACCGCGATGAATATCGCCGACCGCTGCGGCCTGACGGGGCTTATCCGCAATCTGCCCAACGGCTCGGTCGAAATGATCGCCCAGGGCCGCCCCGACGATATCACCGACTGCATCCGCAATATCAAAGACACCTACCACGGCTTAATCAGAGATACAACCATCGAAGATATCCCCCCCGACCCCCGCTATCAGGATTTTAAGATCACCTTTTAAAACCCCAGGCCCCGTCCTGAGCGAGCAAAGCAAGTCGAAGGGCCTGTCCCGAGTTTACCCGATTATTTGCGTGGAGGGTTTACCCACTATTCGTGTCCCGAACAAAGTTCGGGGTTGCCCCTTTATCCAAAATCAATATAATCCTAAATATATAATTACTCCACAGGAACTAAAATACTTGGCCAGATGTATCGAACTACTTCAGCAACAGACGAAAGTCAGTTGCGCGGAAAAAATGAGAAACTTCGCTTAGCCACAGATTTTTAAGAAATAAAGGTTTTATCCATGGCCTTCTCCTCAGTACCCAAAGAGTCAAAGACAAAAATAAATTGGGCAGGACAAACCCTTGTGGGAAACAATCCAACCAAGAGCGAACTTGCTTTGGCACTACGTTTAGCAGACAAGTGGCGTGCTTGCCATGCATATCCTATCAATACTTTTAATTCCACTTTACGAGATAAACTCAGGAAATACTCAGATTCTATTGTTGCTCAACGTCTTAAACGAATGCCAACTATTATTGACAAGTTAAAACGATATCCTGCGATGCAACTTACGACCATGCAAGATATTGGTGGTCTTCGCGCAGTTTTACAGTCAGTTGTTGATGTTTATAATCTTGCGGCTACGTACCGAGACAATACTAATTTTAAACATGAACTTGTTGATGAGAAGGACTATATTTACAAACCGAGAAGTGAAGATGGCTATAGAAGTCTGCATTTAATTTACAAGTACAAAAATAAGCGGAATCCAGCTTATGATGGTTTAAGACTAGAACTGCAAATACGCACAAAACTACAGCACACTTGGGCGACCGCCGTAGAAACCATGGGAACATTTCTCGGGCAAGCATTAAAATCCCGTCAGGGTGACCAAGAATGGCTCGACTTCTTCGCGATTACTTCGTCAGCCTTTGCATATATGGAAAATAGTCCTCCTGTTCCGCGATTCAAAGACTTGTCCCACAAAGAAACCTTTTTGGCTGTTGCGGAGGCCGAGGCCAATCTCGGCGCATTAGATAAAATGAGAGGTTTCTCTTTTGCTGTTAATGAGATAGTGAAGGGGGGTAAAGGAAAAAGTTGGTATTATCATTTGATTATTTTGAATTCGTTACAAAAAACCATTCAAATTAAACCTTATAATCGTGAAAGTTTTAAAGAGGCGACGGCGGATTATTCAAAAATTGAAGCAGAAGCCGCTAAAGGTAAAAAGATAGAACCAGTTCTTGTATCTGCTGGGCCTATTGACGTACTTCGTAAAGCATATCCCAACTTCTTTCTTGATATTAATGATTTTGTGCATAAAGTGAAGGAAATCGTTAAAAAATAGAAAAGATAGGTTAAGAAAGTTGAAACGCAAGAGATTGGACGAGTCCGCCATAGGCGAATAAATATTGAAGAACCAACGGGAAGTTTTTATATAGATTGTATAACCATTTTTGGCAGTTCGCTTACAGGAAAATCATGAAGTACAAATTCAAGCAAATAAAATTGTCTGATGCAGAAAGACTGTGGCTTACTGAAATACTGAAATTTAATTCTTCGGAAGTTAACATAAGGCGCCTAAAAGTTAAGCTAAGAAACAGACTTCCTGAAGATTTTGATCCGGATAAAATTGATCATGGTCTACTTTGGAATAACCATTTAACTCTGGTTGGTTTATGGCATATCGACCCACAAAACGCAATATTCGATCATGTTTTCAAAATTTTTGAAATTATAAAGGATTTAATTCTCAGGAATCCAGAGATCAGCAGAGTAACCGCTAAAGACCTATCTTCTTTTATAGATATAACTGAAAAAGAGGCTGAAATTGCATTAAGATATATCTATGAACTCGGCGATTTCTTTGGGGGAGGTGGCTTGACAGATAAATATTATGGAATGAAGATTGCTCAGTTTAGGCATGACAATTCAGCATATGATAAATTTCTAAGATTCAAAAGTCTTGAACAGGAGATGGAACGGTCTTTTATCTCTCGAATATCTTATGGTGTCAGAAAGAAAAAAAACAAAACTTCATCTTCTCAAACACCTGATATTTTTTCTATACAACAACCTGCCCAAGATACATGGAATGATATTTATGACAATTATGACGTTACTAAGCGAACATTTGGGAAGAAGATAAACTTTGTTACTGATAAGTATAAAAGGAAAATCATATTTCGTGATGTAGAACATGCGTTTTTGTTAGCATCAAAGGGTTTCTCAAAACCAGCCCTTATTTTAGCTGGAGGTGTTATTGAGGAGTTACTAAGACTCTATCTTGAACATAAGAACATTAAACCGGGAAAAAAGCAGTTCTTTGCCTATATTAAGACTTGCGAGGACAACGATCTTTTGAAACGTGGAGTTTCTCGTCTGACTGATTCTATAAGAGATTTCAGAAATTTGGTTCATCTGGACAACGAAGCAGTAAAAAAACATGCTGTATCAAAGGCAACCGCACAAACCGCAATCGCATCCATATTTACTATTGTGAATGATTTCTAAAAAACATAGTCCGAAAACTATCTTTTGTCAATAATATTCGGACTTTAATATCAAACCGGCGTTTTTGATACTGAAACCAGCGATTTGCAATCACGCCAAAGGCAAAATCAACCAATAATCAATCATCAATAATCACTGCCATAATGCCGTAAGGCATCCTGCGGAGGCATGCTGTGCATGATCGATCAAATCCCCTTGTCCCCTTATGCTCTTGTGCCCAAGATATCTATAGCCATCATATCCATAGCATTTTGTTTTGGTTAGCACAAAAAGTGATATTGAAAATATCACGTGGTCGAAGGCTCAAAGCTGCGCCAAAGCTCGCTTTGAAAGAAGCTTTGACCAAGAACACAACTAACCAAAACTTACCCCAACCCACATCTCCCCCCTTACCCCAAACAGTCCATTTACGCCGCCCTTATTCTGGATATCCTGTAGCCACCGTAGCTATTATATATTTTCTTTACCCTATATCCCCCAAACCACTACCCAAGCTTTGAAATGTTATCAATAATCGGCATAAGAAATTCCATAAGTATATATGCATATACTTATAT
>CAYNKU010000077.1:0-9153 GCA_964397865.1 uncultured Pirellulales bacterium
TATTGTTCATGTCCGTTGAAATTCCCTTAAAAAAGTCAGTCAAGTTGAGTAAATAACGAATCCCATTTCTTGGTTGTTACACGAGGATTTAATTGGCTTGCAAGTTCCGGATTCATCTCCATGATTTTTTCAACAGTTTTGTCAGCGATTTGTTGAACTTGATTTTTGACCTGGTCTGCAATGTTGTACAAAATATCTTCTTGACTTGCTATTGCTTCTTTTACGGCAGCTTTCATAGGATCCTGAGCTTCAGCATCTTGGTCTGTACTTGGTCTATCAGATTTAAACAATGCAAAAACCGGAAGTTGGGGTTTAATTTTGTCCCATATGGCTTTAGCAGTCTCTTTAGAAAGATCAATATCAACTTGCGCCAACTGTAGGTCATCACAAGATTCCCATATAGCTCTACGTATGTTCGTATTTACTCTTTGATCTGCTCCTGAAAGGTCAACATTCAAATCATTTGCTCGTCCACGAAGATGGGTCTGATTAATAGCTAAAAGGTCGTTATAATTTCGTGCAGTTGGATGAACCGCAACGGCATATACTTTACTCGTAATTCTCGCTCCCACAGAAAAAATTTTCTTTACTTCAAGTTGCCCTTCAGAATTAAGCATGCATTCGTCCTTGAGCGTTGTTGGATGAGTGGCATCAATTACAATTTCTTTAGGCAAATTCTCAAAAACACACGAAATAGATATTACCCCATCATCTGACCCAATATTTAAATCATCTTTGTCCGGACAGCCTTTTGGCTCATTAAAGAAAATTTCTAAGGCATCAAAAATAGATGATTTGCCGGAATCATTTTTGCCTATAAATACGGTAAGATCGTTGATGCATATTTCAGTTTCTTCTTTATAGCACCTAAAATTCTTTAGTTTAACTTTCTTAAGCCTCATGCTAATTTCCCTCTATTATAGGTTTAATTTTTATGAATTATAGTCATTTAGGATAAACTGGCAAGGGAAATAATATTTAGCGTACAGCGTGATTCGTCGTGCGTATATCGCAAGTGCGTCAGTGGAGGCCGACTGCGGCGGGGGTGGGAAAACAAGAGGCTGTGAGTGTGAAACTCACAGCCTCTGGATGTTATACTATCATCGGTTAAAAGCTTACGGACAAGATGTCAGCCAGCTATTTGCGAACCTGGCGAAGTCTCGGAAGTTGACAATTCCATCGAGGTTGAAGTCCATGCAGTCGCAGCCTTCGACCTTCGGAGTGAAGTAGTAATCTTCGGTCTCGCCGTACTTATTGCCTGCGGCGGGGCCTGAGCCGCCTGAGCCGGAGCCGCTCCAGCGGTTTTCGGCAAGTGTGATCCTCAGCCAGATCGGCTGAGTGTCACTGGAAGCGCCGGCGACACCGGCCGGATGCCAGGACATATAAGGCGGTGTCGTTATCGTAGTGATACCGACAGGCAGACCCATCAGTACCTGATTCCGGACGATCCATTCGGAAACATTAGTGCCGTCGGGGCAGTTGAAGGAGTCGTCCCAATCGCCGTCACGGTTGAAGTCGGCCCATGCGTTGAAGTACAACGTGACATTCGGAGTGATGACATTGACGAGATACTTGAACTTGCTCTGTATGCAGTGCGGCATTTTCAGAGGCAGATTGAGCAGGCCGTCATCGGCGAGGTCACGGTTGGCCTGGTTATTACGTGGAAGGATATTATTGGTCGGGTCCTGATCGAAACCGATATCGGCCTCCCATTCCTGGGTGACCATCTGGCCGAGGTGAGCTACGGCTGTCGGTGCGGTATGAATCGGGCCATGGGGAGGCGAGCCGGTCAGATATACCGTCGGGTAATTAGCCTGGACGCCCCATGGATAAGCGGTCATTGCGACGCCGAAATTATTGGTACTGTCGGGAGCGTCACCGAGGTCGCTTTCGCCTTCATGGGCCTCGTGTATTTCATATACCCATCGGAAATCCTGTTCGCCGGAATTGTTAATAAAGTGCTGGAGCTGACGCATAATAAGTATGTCGCCGGCGTTGAGCGTAAGGCCGCCCTCTACGTCAATATCGAAGAAAACGTCAAAGAAGCTGTCAGCGGGGAAATCGTGTGGATTGTCAGGACCTATTGGAGCACCCGACGGGTCAAGCACTCTTCGCCATTCAAGATGTTCAACCAGACCGCCAACGCGAAGCTCTTTAAAGGGTTCCGGGCCGAGTTTCTCTCTGACTTCGATCGGAGTCATGCCAACAAGCTGCATTTCCACCAGCTTCGTAGAAATTTCACCGGGCTCTGGTTCTCCGTCGGCATCGCCGTTTTGCAAACGAAGCGATTGCGGCTCCTGGCCGGGGGCACCTGCTATACGATCCTCCACTCTAAAACCGGGAATGGGAACGTGGCCGCCGTTAGTGCTATCTGGTATTTTCCGGCCGTTGGAAGTCCACCAGCCAACGATGTCAATTATCACGTTGTGACATGTCGCTTCGAATTCCAAGCCGAGGTGCAAGATGGTGCAATAAGGTATAGGGGTATCCGTCCACCAGTCAGCTTTGATGATGTACCAGTTCTCAGCGGGGTCGGTCAAATCCTTATCAATAGTGATACGAAAGTTCGGGAAAATATCGTCGATGTGATTAACAAGCACGGGCGGTTTGGACCATCCGCCGCCGCCGGGAACTCCGACGGGCGAGCCGGATTCTATTCTGCCTTCGATATGGAAGTCATTAACATCGGTGCGCTGGATATCCTGATGAATATCGATATTGATACCCGCTATGATGGGGCCACCTGTCGGGTTGGGGGTAACACTGAGATTATCCCAGTAGTTCCAGGGTCTCGCTATTGTTGTACCGGGAGGAGGTACCGGGGTAGAGCCGCCGACCCAGGTCGCGTTCTCATCGACAATTATTGACTGGACCTGGGTGATATCAAAGAAAGGATTGCTCGCATAACCAGTGGCCGGGGGAGTTGCCGCCATAACACCGGTCATAGAGGTATTGATGGTAATGGTTGTGGGTATTCCCCACTGTATGAAGGACGCAGCCGTTCCGCAGCTCCAGTGCCACGACCTGATATTGCCATTAACATCCTGCATGCCGAGGGAAACCGTATTTATCTGGTTGCCGTTCATATCGAACTGCGGAGCCACGACCGTGATTTGTATGGTCGCATTGGACAGGTCCGGGTCGAGGCCATAGTCATAAATAAACGCACCGGCGTATTCACCGCGCGACATATCCGGATCGCCCCAAGCCATTACAAGCCCGGCATCTTCGGGATAAGGACTGCCGGTTCCGCCGCCCTCATAAACATACAGCTCGCTCGTACGAAACTCTGTCATGGGATATGGCTCGCCCTCTTCGAGATACCTCTCCCACTGCATCAGGTAGTCATAGCCCTGCGCCTCGGTCAGAGGCCGCAATGATCGGGCACCTTTCTGGGTCGAATAGAGAGCGTCGCGCCACTCGTCCTGGCCTTCAATACTAAAGTAAGGCTCGGCCCAGACGACACCGGCACAGAGCACAAAGGCCAAAAGTGCCGATATCAATACTTTGAATCTTGAAATTTCCATTTTTCTTGCCTCCACTATAATTTCTTTCCTTTACGATAAAACGTTCTATTAAAAACTCCGTACAAAACAGGCGCATTGCAGGAATAAAGCTAAAAACACTTGGAAGAAATCTCGAAATTATCGAAACGGCGCTATCAGTATCAAAAACGTGCTTTTATGAGATTGTAAAATACGCTCTAAACCGGCAAACGCTCTAAAAGGGAGATAAAAGGTATACTCCTCCGACCTTAATACACTCAATCATTAATTTTACCCCTTTATCCCCTAAAGTCAAGCAAAATATCACAAATATCACGGCCCAAATAAGCGCTAAACCCTTATCGGTTATCCTGCTCAAAACACGTAAAAAATAGATGGTATATCTTTAAAAATTTATCATCACTACGTGACTTTCAGACACCCCCAAAAACAAGCGGTTCCGAGCTCGCTGTCGGGTTACCGCCACTGACCCGGCGCCGGCTCGGAACCGCCTGGTTAATCATCTCTTAAGGCCGCGAACAGCACTACTCCTCTTGAAGTTCGCGAATCCAGATATTGCGATAAAGAACGGGGTTGCCGTGATACTGCAGCAAAATGGGCATTTTATCCTCGTGCGGTTTGTAAGGCAGCCTGACCTTGTGCCACGTTCTGCCGGTGAGCTCGAAATGATCCTGTACGAGAACGCCGTTATGGAAAACGGTCAAGACAGCGGGCTTTACCACTTTGCCGTTTTTGAAAACGGGTCTGCGGAAAATAATATCATAGGTTTGCCACTCGCCCGGCGCGAGGCAGGCGTTTACCATAGGAGGATTCTGGCCGTAAATCGAGGCTGCCTGGCCGTCGGGATAAGTCGGATTGTTGTAGGAATCGAGGATCTGCACCTCGTAATTTTTCATCAGGTAGACGCCGCTGTTACCGCGTCCCTGGCTTTTGCCGGTTATTTTAGTCGGCGTGGCCCACTCGACATGAAGCTGGCAGTCCCCGAACGCTTGTTTGGTGACAAGATTTCCGCCTCCCTTTGTCGCCTTCATATAGCCGTTTTCGACCTCCCACCTGGCGGGGCCGCCTTTTCCGGAAACCCAGTTGGAAATATCTTTGCCGTCAAAGAGAATTATAGCGTCAGATGGCGGCATGCCGGGTTTATCTGGCGTGACGATCTTCGGCACAGGCCGGTTCATATCGTGTACCTGCCACTGATATTTTCCGCTGCCCCAGAAATTCGCGGGTGCGCAACCGGTCGCTGAAACAGCTAATACAACGCAAAACGTTATAAATACGGACTTTACATTCATAATGACCTCCTTGGACTTATCGATTAAAAAAACCTCTCATTCAAAAAACACCTTAATACCGCAAACTGCCCGTCAAGTCAATACCAATTACGCCCGATTTATAGGACGCGTGAACAAGTCTTACCAAAAAGACGCCACTGCGAAAATAACAAGGTTTTAGACAAATTTTTCTGCGAATCAGGTAAATTCACGTTAAAAATCAGACGAAATACTCTTTGACGGTTTTTATAAACAGGGGCAGGTTTCCAGGTTGTCGCAGAACCTGTCAGAAATTTAAACAAGATGTTTTGTGGAGTCAATCGGGTGTTTTGATTTTTTAGAAGATGAGATAACCTGATGAAAAAAGAAAACAAGCTAAAATCTGAAAAACAAACCCATAGGGGGGGCGATTTGTCGCCTGATAAAGCAATGGCACTGATCAAGGGGCAATTTCTGGCCAATATGAGTTATGAAATTCGCACACCCATAAATGCCATCATCGGGTTCAGCGACTTACTGGCTGACGAAAACCTCACAGAGGAACAAAAGCACAATGTTAATATCATTCGAGAAAGCGCCTCCAACCTGGTGCAGCTTATAAATGATATTACGGATTTTTCAATGATCGAAGCCGGTAAGCTCGAGATCAATATTGCGGATTGCTCGATGGAATACCTCTTTGCTGTAATTGAGTCTTCGGTACGACTGACAGCAAGGGAAAAAGGCCTGGTATTCGAGGTCAAACAAGTCGGGGAATTGCCGGCGAATATCCGTACCGATTCGGAGAGGCTGCATCAGTGCCTTGACAATCTTATAAATAATGCCGTCAAACACACAGACAAAGGGCATGTTTATGTCAACGTAAGCTGTGAATCCTCCGAAGTCAAAAGCTGTATACGTTTCGACGTTGAGTATACCGGCAATAAAGAGGACAATAGTGAGTCGATTTTTGGAAATCGCGCAAATAAGTCCAGAAATGACACTTACAACTATAACGGCTCGAACCTGAGATTAGCTATGACCAAAAAGTTGGCGAAACTACTCGGAGGCGAACTTACGCTGGCAAGTGAAGCCGGTAAAAAGTCGACTTTTTCGCTTTTGATTCCGACGAATGTCGATATCGAATCTCAGGGCGTGTTTAAAAGATACGAATCTGCCGACGCTCCCGACGTTGAGCCAGACACTTCCACAGGCAATGGTTTTTTCGGAAAGGTCCTCGCCGTGGAAGACAGCGCCACCAACCAGCGACTCATAGGTCTTCTGCTTAAACAGCACGGTTTTAAGGTCACGATAGCAAAAGACGGCAAAGAAGCGGTCGAAAAGGCGCTGTCCGAAAGTTTCGACCTGATACTTATGGACATGCAAATGCCTAATATGAACGGCTATGACGCCACGAAGACCCTTCGAAGAAACCACCTGAAAACCCCGATAGTCGCTTTAACCGCAAAGGCAATGCATGGTGACAGGGAAAAATGCATAGACGCCGGCTGTAACGATTATCTGGCAAAACCCGTCAAACGAAAAGATTTGATGGAAGTAATTCAAAAGTATCTGCTGCTCGAAAGCGTCTCTTGTGTAAAAACAGGCGAGGCGGATGTTACGTCGGCCGGTTCCTGAAGAAAAAGGGGCTGTTCTCCGAAGCTTTTGGGAGACGTTAATAATGAATAGAAAAAATTCTGTTTTAATAATCGATGACGAAGAAGCTATTCGCAGAATACTGGAGAACGAATTAAGCTCTTATGGGTTCGAGGTATATGTGGCTGAAAACGCATTTGACGGCCTCGAACTGGCTAAAACTTCTCAGCCTGATCTTATCCTGCTGGACTGGATGATGCCGGAAATAGACGGTCTGGAAACACTCTCGAAACTCAAACGCGAGAAGGCAACAAAATGTATACCGGTGTTAATGCTGACCGCGAAAAACAAGGTCTCCGATATAGAAAAAGCATACCGCAGAGGAGCCGACGATTATATTACCAAACCGTTTCAGGCAAGTCAGGTAGCAAAAACCGTCACACGAAAACTAGAGAATTTGTCGAAGAAAAAAAGAAACCAACCGGTGGGATTAAGGACAAATTAAATGGATACGAAAACCAGCGAAAAAATAATTGACTGGAGCCCTATAATAGAAGCCTGCGGGGACGAGAGTATCGTGCAGGAAATTATTGCAATAAGCCTCAATGACGCCGGGCAATCGATTGATTTACTCTCCGAAGCAATTACCTCCGCCAAGGCCGATGATGTAAAGTTATATGCCCACCGATTAAAAGGTATCGCAATGACAATGGGTGCGAGCCGTTTATCCGAGCTGGCCTATTCGATCGAGCACGCCGGAGGCGAAAAAGATGTTGATACCGTCGAAAAAGCCTTCGAAGATGTAAAAATCGAATTCGAAAAGGTCAGGGCATTTCTGGCCAGGGACGATTGGATGGAACTGGCCAAAGAGGGGGACTAAAGAAAAAGTTGATCTGAAAAGCCTGCCCCGCCCTATTTACCACGCAAAACATAACAGTTTTTCCTGATTTTGCTTGCAATACCAGTGATTTCTGCTAAATTTACTCATGCGTAGCGATTACGCGGGCAGGTAGCTCAGTTGGTAGAGCAACGGACTGAAAATCCGTGTGTCGGCGGTTCAAATCCGCCCCTGCCCATTCGATAAGTTTTGTTGGGGCAAGTAGTTACGGCTGCTTACCCTTTCCTGTTGGGAGTCAAAAATAGCGTCTGCACCATTCTGCACCATTTTTTGACACAAGCCTTGGGCAGTTGCGACCCTTGCACGGTGGACTAAATCATCTGCTACAGCAAGGTAAAATTTGTGGGTTGTGGCAAAAGTTGAGTGTCCTGCGAGGGTCATTACATCATACTCGCTCATACCGTTGGCAAACCACATACTTATGGCTGTTCGCCGGATATCATGGATAGTTCCCTTTTTGATGCCTGCTCTTCTGAGGATTTTATCAAAACTCCGTTTCATATTATTTACCACCTTGAGTCGGGAGTCAGAGAGAGTCCATTTGCCTTTCGGCCTGAGCACATTCTGGATGTGATCATACCTTGCTGGGGGAACAAAAACATAAGGATACCCTTCCGGCTGTTGTGATTGGTGATCTACAAGCATCTGGACAATTTCCTCTGTCAAGGGGAGAGTTCTGTGGTCAGAATCCTTGATAAGCCATTCCCATGTATCCTTGGTGTTTTCCTTGGGGTTGACTTCAATAGTCTGAGCATCAAAATCAATATCCGCCCAAGTGCAGTTCAAAAGCTCAGCACGCCTCATAGCAGTGGCCAGGGCTACTGTGATAATCAAATCCCATTTCACAGATATTTTCGAGCCCCATTCGGCAGTGTGTTCCTGGACAGCTTTAAGAATCCGCCTGCATTGGCCATCAGTATAGATATTGATCTTCTTTTTTGAGGATTTCGGCATAGCAATATACTGCAAAGGGTTCTCATCAAGCTGTTTGCGGTTAACCGCCAACTTAAATACCCTCTTTATGTGCCGAAGTTTCTTGGCTATGGTTCCTTTGGTGTTGCCCCTGTCAAGGCAAGTCTGAAGATACAGTTCACCATGTGCCAGATTGACACTCCGAAAATCAATATTCCCAATTGTCGCAATAAAATCTTTCATAGCCGATTTGGTCTCACGCTGTGTACTTTCCCTGATCTGATCACCTGTTCTTGTGAGGCTGTCTTTTGTGAAATCTCTGAGCCTCATAGAATCCGGGGCAATATAGCCCATCTGTAATTCTTTTTCCTTCCGGTCACGCTGCTTTTCGGCTTTTCGCCGGTTTGCATGACCAAGGGTTTCCCATTTTCGTTTGCCATCTTTACCTTCATAACGCAGAAAATAAGTAAATCCACGGCCATTCCACGTTGGCCGTTTGTTGAGTTTCACCAGCTGCTTCATATTACCTCCTTTCCGGTGCTGGGTAACTCACACAATCTGATGTGATTGTACAAGAACATTGGCTAAAGCGCAAGTGTTATTTTCCAGCACCTATCTGTCTTTCCACCCACTCCAAAATCGCTTTTTTAGGATACAGTGCCTTCCTGCATATATGAATTCTGGGCAGGCCACGAAATTTCTTTAGGTGTTCAATGACATTATGATAGTTCTTCGAGTTGCTGATCTCAGGTATCCTGAGAAACTGGACAACTTCAGATTCGGTCATCAACTCAGAACTATCATCAATCTTTGTTGAAACATGCTCGCATAGATTTTGGTCGTTATCTGAATTCATTAAACACTCTGTATTGTTCGCTGTTTTATTCATCGGAATCCGTCGATTTTAGTCTTACGTACTTGTAAGCCTCGTTTGCGACCAACGCGACTTTAGGAAGATCTTCGATGTTAAAGCTGTTTGTGTATTTCCAAT
>CAYNKU010000078.1:0-9119 GCA_964397865.1 uncultured Pirellulales bacterium
CCAGAAACGATCCGAACAATCCGAAATCGACCAGAACATCAACCAGCTCCGCATAGAGCTCGGCCAGCTCGAAGTCAGGCAGCAGGACCTGGTCGAAAGAGTCCAGGAGGAATTAAAGCTCGACCTGCGCCAATCCTACGAAAATTACGAGAATCAGGACGTCGACTGGGACGCCGTCCGCGAAGAGATGACCGAACTCCGCGGCAAGATCGAAAGACTCGGCAACGTCAATCTCGACGCCATCGAGCAGCAGGAAGACCTCGAAAAACGAAACGAATTCCTCACCGACCAGGTCGAGGACCTAAATAAAAGTCAATCTCAGCTCAACCAGTTGATTGCCCGTCTCAACAAGCAAAGCCGGGAAAAATTCAGAGAGGCCTTCGAAGAGATAAGGCTCCATTTCCAGCAGATATTCCGCAAACTCTTCGGCGGCGGCAGGGCGGATATAATGCTCGAAGATGCCGACGATATCCTCGAAGCCGGCATAGAAATAGTCGCCCGTCCTCCGGGCAAGGAAACCATGAGCATATCGCTCCTCAGCGGCGGAGAAAAAACAATGACCGCTATCGCGCTGCTGTTCTCGGTCTTCAAGGCCAAGCCCTCGCCTTTCTGCCTGCTCGATGAGGTCGACGCCGCCCTCGACGAAGCCAATAACGAGCGCTTCAATTTATTGATTCGAGAATTCCAGCAGGACTCCCAGTTCATCATAATAACCCACGCAAAACGAACTATGAGTATCGCCGACATACTCTACGGCATAACCATGCAGACCCGCGGCGTAAGCAAGAAGATAAGCGTAAAATTCGGTGAAGAACCCGAAGCCGAAATCGTCGCCGTCGCATAGCGACCCGCTTCACAAACAACCGTCCCCCCTTTGTCATTCCGCACTTGTTGCGGAATCCATTTTACCTTTGACGACAACCATGGCTTTAGGTAGCATATAGCCGAAAATAAACTCGCAATCAATAGGAGAACTTGATGATTGGAAAAAGCAAGATCAGACTGGTTCTACTTTTTTTGTTCTGTTTACCACTTTGCATGCTCCTTATGGCTGTGTGGCACGAAGTTGTCGGACATTGTTTAACCGCCATCTTGATGGGTGGGCGAATCACCTTGCTTGATCTTTTTGGTATGCAAATTTGGCCGGAATTCGGAAAACCGGGACTGCCCGGCAGAATGGATTGGGTAGGCGCTCCCGGCAGTCGTGACTTTGTGGGTGTTGCGGGTGTGCTTAGCACGTGGTGTGTTTCCGTATTAGCCGTTGTTTTACTTTGGGTGAAACGTTGGAAAAGACTGATGTATGTCATTTTGGTGTGTCTGAGCCTGTGGTGCTATGATATCTTCACGGAGACATTATCAATCTGGGGATTTCCAAGGGCTGTCTGGTTTCATAACGGACATTTTTATCTTTACCACGGGACGGCTGACCATTATAAATCGGCCCTTAACCTTGGAATTCCCGGTTCATTGTTCATTATCTTTGGCATAGGAACTACTGTCTGTATTATCGCGGGATTAGTAACTCGCCTCATAATGGATTACAAGCAGCAAAAGCAGAAGACAGTAAATCAAGAGGCAATATGAACTCAGTATGGCAGTTAAACTAATGTTAAAAGGAGGCGTCCATTCGATTATTACTCGGACAGACTCCCTAATTGCCGACAGTCTTTTTTATCAGCGAATCCAGCAGATCGTTTAACTGCTTATTCGTCGGATGTTTTTTTAGAGCTTTTGTGACAGCGTCTCTGGCCGCCGTCGTATCCTCCCCAAGCATAACCGACAGCGCGTAATTATAATAAACTTGAGCGCCCGATTCCCCCGCCGATATCGCCTTTGAAAAATATTTTGCCGCGCCACTGAAATTTTCCCCCTCGAACTCCAATGCCCCCAGTGCAATGTAAGCCTCGGCTTCGGATGGATCTATCTCTATCGCCTCTGAATAATACTGCCGCGCCTTCTGTGAATCGCCTTTCTTGCCGGCGATATATCCCAATTGTAAAACAGCCCTCGCGTCGGCCGGCGCCAACTGCCTGATCTTTTCAAACGCTTCGCTCGCCGAAAGATACTCACCGACATTATAATAAGCGTATCCCATCCGATAGTAATCGTCGACGGCTCCCGTTTCCGATGCCAGGACGATTCGCTGATAACACGCCGCCGCTTCCCTGTACATTTTTTTATTGGTATAAAGGTCCGCGAGCAGCCGATCGGCCTCGACGCTTTGCTCCGCGCCGACCTGCCGTGCGAATTCAAGGGTCTCGATAGCCTGATCGTAATACTGCGCCTCGGTTTGTATATTCGCAAGCTGCATCAGATGCCGCATCCGCCCGGGATGATTTTTGATAAGCTTTTTATAAATAATCGCGGCCTCATCGCTCCTGCCGCTCCGGGCGAAAAGATACGCCAGAAGTTCAAGCCCCTCACTGCTGTCAGGCCGCCCCTCCAGATACCGCAGCAGCGCATTCTCTCCCCGGCTCCACTGCCCGGTCTGCACATAACACCGCCCCATCCACAGCATATCATCCACTTCAGGCGAGATCGCGTAAACCTTCTCGAAGCTCTCCAGCGCCCCCGCAAACTCACCCGCCATACTCTGCGCCTGCCCGAGAAATCTCAGCAATTGCGGCAAACCCTCTTCTTCCTGATACTCTACCGCCGCTTCATACGCCCGCACTGCCCGTTCCCAATCACCCAGCCGACCGCGCGCATGCCCCAGCCTGGTATAGACATCAGCCGATTTCCGCTCAAAGAGGGCACTTTCATAATATCGAGCCGCGCCGACAAAATCGCCTTTATTAAACGCCTCATCTCCCCGCCGAATATCCGCATCACCCGCCGCCGCCCATACCACCGCCGGCACAACAAGAATCACGAAAAACCATATTATAAAAGTATTCCTCATTTACGCTTTTCTAATTTTCAAGTTCGAAATTGATCGTCTGAAAACACCATACCGCCACCGGCCGCGACATATTGATCGCTGGCCTGAATAGCCACTTGCGTACCTCTTCTCTCGCCGCCGCCGCAAAGCGACTATCACCTTTGATACTGTAAACCTCGACATCACCCACCGTCCCATCGGCTCTTACCAGAAAACGAAGCGTTACTATCCCTTCGGCCCTGTTCGCCTTCGCCCAGCCCGGATACCGCGGCAAGTCACCGCTTATCTTCACGGGCGGCTTATCCACCTGGCCGGCCCCGACAACATCCCCTCCCACCGCCGCACTCGCCTGCCCGACCATATCGACGGCCGCCGGCGCGGTAATTACCCCCGGAAGTGAATCAAGCGCCTCGGGAACCAATCGGCTGATTCGAGGACTCATCGAAACATCCTCCATCCGCGACGTCCTCATCA
Source organism: uncultured Pirellulales bacterium (assembly GCA_964397865.1). Classification (GTDB taxonomy): domain Bacteria; phylum Planctomycetota; class Phycisphaerae; order Sedimentisphaerales; family Anaerobacaceae; genus CAYNKU01. The sequence goes on from CAYNKU010000078.1 coordinate 3,356, forward strand.
TCGCAGGCCTGGGCCGAAATTCCCGCGGAACTATCACAGGCGTCGAATCTATCACAGGCCTCCTCAGCCGCGGCGCGACCTGAGGCTGAAAAAGTTCGACAAAAACCTGCTCCTGCCGGGGAGGATTCGCCGGCGCACGGTTCACCCAACTGATCGAAAAAAATATCAGCGCATTCGCCGCAACCGCCGCAAAAGCGCCAAGCCATCCGAACCCGGGCCCCTTACCGCCGGAGTAAGAATTATTTGTAAATTGTTTCACCGCCATTCCGGTTCTTCTGTCTTTTTATTTTTTCAACTCTGTCGATAACGCTATCCGTCTTACTCCGCTAAGCCGCAGTTCATCCATCACCCGCACGATCAATTCCGCCGAAACCGCCTTATCCGCGACCAGGATCGCCGACAATTCCGGCTGTGTTCGCAGCCTGCTTTCCATCAACGGCCTAAGCGAAAATAGCCCCACCATTCGCCCCGATACGTAAATCTGCCCCGACGCGCTGATACCTATCATCACCGATTGTTCCCGCATCGATTCAGCCGTACGCGAAGCGGGCCTCTCGACCGTCAGCCCCGTCTCTGATACGAAACTCGTCGTGACAAGAAAAAAGATAAGCAGGATAAAGACCATATCTATCAGCGGAGCGATCTTTATTTCCGCCTGCGACCCCGAACGTTTTTTCCCGCGAACCGATTTAAACATCTTTTTCCTTCGACTCCTCCAAGTCAGCCTCTAAGATTTTCTGGAGTTACCGTTATTTTTGAATATCGTCTCCAGTTTATGAAACACCAGGTTCAATTCGACATCGATTTCCTTAAGCCTTGACGAAACTATATGATGAAAAAAAAGTACCGGCAGGGCCGCCAGCAGTCCCGCCTGCGTTGTCAAAAGCGCCTGCCTGATACCTTCCGCCATAAGCGCTGGCTCACCCGTACCGTGCCTCTGGATAACGCCGAAAGTGACCAGCATCCCCAAAACCGTACCCAAAAGCCCCAAAAGCGGCAATACACCCGCCAGCGACGCCAAAAGACCAAGCGACCTCTCCAGCCCCGAAAGCTCGTTCTCGATGATCAGCTTGTTTTCTTTTCGCCTTATCGTATCGACAACCTTGTTTGCCGATATCTCACCTGTTATCCAGTTCAGCAGCGGAAATATCGATTTCGTTTTTCCATCAGCGCCGGCCGAAAAATTTTTTCCTTTGACGTCATAAATAAAATCTTTCACCTGCGTCAGATCGCTTAGCATAAATTTAGCCGTCCTCCAGCTCTTGATCGCGAGCACCCACGCCGCGACCGATATCCCCGCGATCAGCCACATCACTGCCCCGCCTTGGTTAAAAAGATCAGCCAGTTGTTTCATTTTTCTTTTCGCCCCCCTGTATTTTTTTCGGAAGATTTATCCGTCTCGTCTCTCAGCAGGTTCAAAAGCGTCGCCGAAAATCTCTCGGTATCCGCGATAAGTTTATCAGCCCTGCCGGAGAGGTAATTATGGATAAGCAATACCGGTATCGCTATCGCCAGCCCCGTCGCCGTAGTTACCAAAGCCTCGGATATCCCGCCCGCCATCAGCCTCGGCTGTCCGCCGCCAAAGATCGTGATAGTATCGAATGTCGCTATCATTCCCGTAACCGTCCCGAGCAGCCCCAGCAGCGGCGCGACCCCCGCAAGTATACCAATCAAAGGCAAAAACCGCTCTACTTTCGGCAGCTCATGCAGTATCGATTCCGAGATCGCGTCCTCCATAACCGCCGTACCCTCCAGCCGCCGCGACAAACAAGCCAAAAGCGGCCTCGATATGATACAGCTCCTTTCGATCGCGATCTGCTCGGCTCTCTGGTAGTCTCCTCTGTGACACGCCGCCAGGATATCCTCAGCGACCGCAATCGCGTCGCCGGCCTGCGTCCGCAAAAAGACGAACCTCTCCGCTATCAATATCAATGCAAGCACCGCCACGATCGCAAGCGGCACCATCACAGGCCCGCCCGCCGCCATCTTCTGCCAGAGCCCCGCTTTGCCGTTATATTGATCGATAGTCAATTGTTGCGTCACATCGATCGGCAGAGAATAAATACCCCCGCCTTTCGCCTCCGCGCCATTGATCGCAACCGCGATTTGCCGCCCGGCCCATTCGGGTATATTTTCATTCCAGCGAAAACCCTTTTCGTCGCCCGCGCCCACCGCTATCCCAACCCGCTCGGAAGTCGGACTATTATACGCGAATAGTATCTGCCCCACGCGAAGCAGCCGAACCTGCTCCACGTAACCCTCGGCATTGCGGATCTGCGCGGAGAAAACCGTGCTGCTCCTGCTCTCATCTAAAACAGAATCAACCAGTTCCAGAAGGGCCTCTATATCGACCGCCGTCTCATCGGAATTAACAAGTGACGCCTTTACCTCCTCCAGCAGTTCCTCCTGCCGATCGCGCGATTCAGAAATCGGCAGCATACCCAAAAGCTCCGAGAGCTTCTGATACGCGTCGCCGGCAATGATCCGCATCTCACTGTATTGCTGCCTGAATCTATCCCGCTGCTGAAGTAATTTTTCCCGCTCACCGACAAGCTCTTCGAGCCGCGCCTCTTTTTCAGCGATAGCGAACTTACGCTCTACCTTCTCATCGACAAGCCGCCCCTGTTCAGCCGATACCTCTTTTAATTCGTTTTCCTGCGACTTTTCCTCCCGCTCGATCCGCAGCTTCTCCGCTTCGAGCTGCCTGCGCGTCTGCTCGATAGAACTCGCCAGGCGCCTTTCGACTTCGCTCGCCTGCGCAAACGCCGACTCCGGCCTCGAACCGCAGATCACCCCCGCGGCAACAAATACCAGCGTCAAGAACAAACGTATTTTATTCTCTCCCGCGGCCATCAATCCCCCTCACCGCCCTGGCTTTGAATATTTAAGGGCCCCATCCGGATCGGTAGATCAACATATTCCGGCACAGCCCTGCGGTCCAGAATACTTATCGCCGCCTTAACCGCCTGCTCACCCCTGCCCTCGACCTTCTCCCAGCCTCCGTTTCGCCATATCCCCGCCTGCTCGCCGGTTTCTGTCAGATACCCCGCCAGTTGGTGCCCCACTCTGAAGACCCGCGCATACTGACCCCTCCCCTCACCGAGATCGATAAGGTCCGTAAAAGTCTCCCCCGACCGTGCCATCCTCAACTCTTCCTGCGAAAAATTCCATATCCTGCCCAGCATAGCCGCGACGGTTCTCTCATACTCCGAATAAACCCCCTCCTCGACGCCTTTCAACCGCGCCAGTCTCTGCTCGCGCCGGCAGGGCACCGAACTCTCTATCTCTTTCACCTGCTCACCGACGAATTGCTCGAGCCTTTTTCCGATAGCCGATTCGACAGATTCAGCCGTTTCAATTTCAAGTCGCAGCTTTTCAATTTCCTTTTTTTTCTGGGCGAGCTTACCATCGACCTCTTCTTCCCTGCCGCGAAGCTCTTCTACCTGTGATTTAAGGCCGATACTAACCTCGCGCATCTGCCCGATCTTATCCCTGCGTGTGGCTTGTCTTTGGTAATAACCGCTCCGTAATTCGTGCAGTGAATGGATCAAACCCCGCAGCTCTTCGCTAAGGGTTTCGCTGTTATCCGAAACCGCCCCGACCGTTTCAGTTTGCGACTGAACCCCGACCGGCTCCTGGGCGATAGAAATCCCCCCAAAGGCAAATAAAATTGCCCCCACCATCAACAAAATCATTGTTTTTTTAAAAAACATTATCCCTTATCAACCTCTGACTACGCCTACTGTCTACTGTCTTCTGAATTCTGTCTTCTGATTCACATTGTATCAAAATCTAACCGTCATGCCACCGACAAATCGCCTGCCGTAGTCCGGGTAGCCGTTGACGGTCGAATAATGCTTGTCGCCGATATTATCGACTCCGAAAAACATATTGTTCTGCTTTTTATCGCCGTAATTATAGGTCAGCCGCAGATTAACCTCCGTGAAACCGCCCAGCGGTTCCGGCTGACTGCCGCCGGCGAGAAAGCGCTGGTTTTCATAATCCGAAACATGCGTAGTGAACAGCGCCAGCTCGAAATCACCGAACAGATACGACGCTCCGCCGCCGAGAATAAATTCCGGCACCTCCCTGTCCTTACCCCATCGGCTGCGAGTTTTTTCCCGCCGCGTCTGCATCGCCGTCGCGTTGAAGAAAAATTGGAACCCGTTATCGAAACGATTCGAGCGAATATCCAGTTCCAGCCCGTAGTTATCCCTGTCGGCGTTCTCATACAGGCCGAAATCTACACCGTCTACCTTCACTTTCTGCCCGTTCAGCAGCGCCGCGTTATCCTGATACACATAAAACCCCGTAAGCGCCGCCGTGCCGAAATTCCTTATCCTCTTTTTGATACCGAGATCGTATTTAGTCCTCGTTTCGGCCCCGGGCCTCTCTAATTGACTATTAAGCATACCCGGTGCAGCCGCGATCTCGCCCCACGTCACATTTCCGTACAGAGTATACACATCGGTCAATTCGTACGAAGCCCCCATACTTATCGTATGCAGCGGATCCTCCCACTCGTTTTCTACGAGTACCGAAGTCAAACCCGAACCGCTGCCTTCGATACTAAGCCCGCCGAACTGCCGAAAATAAGTCCTGCTAATCCGGTACCCGAAGTTCAGATCCAGCCTGCCGAAATCGATTTCATCGACGATCACACCGCTGACGGTATAAATATCCCCCGGCCTTCCTGAATAAAACCGTTTACCCGTCGGCGATTCCCACTGGTTGAATAAACCGCCGAAGCGAAGAATATTACGGTCCGAAAGCTGCAACGTCTGAATCGCGCTTACGGTATATTCGAAATCCTCCTCCAGCCAGTCCTCCGAACCTTTGCGATGGCCGTGAAATCTGCGATTCGCGTAACCGACGCCGATATCCGTCGAAGCCCTGTCACTCGGTTCGTAAAGAGCCTTACCCACAAAAACATACGTCGTCATCGGGTCGTAGCTGTCCCGCCTGGTCTGATGCGTATTACTCGCCGGCGCCTTGGCGAGCCTGAGCTGGCGATCACCGAAAAGAATAAAGGAATTAAGCGACAGCGTAAGGTCCTCGGACGGCTTGAATTTCCACCTCACGTAAGTATCGGTCATATTCTCCCTGGCGTTCTCGCCGAACCCGTCGGTATGCCGATACCCCGCGCCGACGGCATAGGAATAATCTTCACCGCCGTCGCCGTGACTAAGATACGTCCTTAAAGCATTATTGGTTCCGAAAAGCGTATCGAGCCGTGACTCGGCCCTCGTATAATCTCTCGGCACAATATTTATCATTCCCGTCATACCGCCGGGCCCGAGCAAAAGCGCACTGCTCGAGCGAACGATCTCAAGACGCTCGACATTAGCGGCATTAAAAAAATAGTTCGTCTCATGAAATTCCCGAAACCAAACCCCGTCGATAGTGTATCCCGGATAAGGATACCGCTGACCTCGCACGGAAAAGAACTGCTTGACCTTTCGACCCCGTGTTTCCGTCCACGCCCCCGGCACATACTTCATAGCGTCAATAATCGAATACGCCCGCAGATCGTCGATCTCTTTCCTGCCGATAACCGTTGTTGCCGTATTGAGTCCCGGCGATTCGGTATAAGGCCGTTTTATCAGATCACGAGGCGGCAGCGTCGTATAGTTCGAGTCCGCCGCGCCCGTGACGGTAACCTCCGGCAGTTCGTACGTCTTTTGATCATCCGCCCCCTCTTCCTCGGCCCCAACCGCAGCCGACACAACAAAACCAAGCACTATCACAAAGCATAATCCTTTTC
>CAYNKU010000079.1:0-9112 GCA_964397865.1 uncultured Pirellulales bacterium
AAGGGTGATGTAATCGGCGGAGCGTTTAGAAAAGTAGTTTCACGCCGTCACAGGCGATACTTGCGAGGGGCGGCGTTAGGTCGGCTCGGCTTTTGCACTTCATGGGCGGTGGATTCCCCCGATAGCGCAAGCGAATGGATAGAGATAGTCCGTCACGACCTCCATCTGCCGGGACTAGCCGAGCAGTTTCACGGTAAACGCGTCGTTCATATCAGCGACCTGCACTGCAGTACAACCGTCAGCACAGCCTATCTGAGCCGATGTATCGAAAGGGTCAACCATCTTGACCCCGATATAGTTCTGCTTACCGGCGATTACATTACCTACGATATCTCCGGCCGATTCCGCGAAAAACTGATAAAGCTCCTCACCGGCCTCAACAGCAGACTCGGCATCTACGCCTGCCTCGGCAACCACGATTACGGCCTCGACAGCCTTTTCGCATCCATCCATAAAGACACCCTCTATGAAATAATGGACGGCCTGGCGGGTGTCGGTATCAACGTCTTGCGAAATTCCGCCCACGTTTTGGAGATCGACGGCAAAGGTCTTTCATTCGTCGGATTAGGCGACCTGTGGGCCGACGACTTCTATCCCGACAGGGCTTTTCGCCGTATCTGCGGCGACGGCGCCGTGATCACCCTCGCGCACAATCCCAATACCATCAAGTACCTCAAGGGCTTCCGGCTCGACGCCCTTATGTGCGGCCACACTCACGGGATACCGCTTCAGCTATCACCTTCATTTAGCTGGCCGGTAATTAATCGCCACGATTACCACGCCGGTATGTATCGCGTCGGCCCCAGAAAACTCTACGTAAACCGCGGCCTGGGAAGACTCGGAAAGGCGCTTTTTAACGCCAGACCCGAAATCACCGTTTTCAACTTGTGCTAAAAGCCGCCGGAGCTTACTATAAAAGCTGACTTATTGTAAACCCGGGCCCGGATAATATGAGCGAAGCTAAAGAAAAAATCATAATTCCGCCGAAGGAGCTGCGCTTTGTTTTCTCCAGGAGCAGCGGTCCGGGCGGCCAGAACGTCAACAAGCTCAATACCCGTGTATCGGTACTGTTCGATGTCAACGGCAGCGAAGGCCTTTCGGATAACCAGAAAAAACTGATACTAAAAAAACTCGCCTCAAGGATCGACCGGGACGGGTTCATAAGGGTTTCCAGCCGGCGATATCGAACCCAGCCGGCAAATCGCAGCGCCGCCGTAAAAAGACTCAATGAATTATTGGCAAAGGCGATTGAGGAAAAACCTCCCAGACAAAAGACAACCCCGACCTACGCCTCGAAACAGCAGCGCCTCAAAATGAAAAAACAGCGAAGCCTCCTGAAAACACAGAGGGCAAAAAAACACCTCCACGGTGATTCCGATTTTTTTGATTAAAGGTAGCTCCAATAAATGCTTATGAAATTTCTAATTACAGTGATAGCAGCAATAGTTACACTTACAACCGGGCCAATATCGGCCGGCGAGTTGCAATTTTCTACCGGCGAAAGGGTCGGAAAAATTAAATCGGAATTGATAAGGGAAATTTCCGGCGCCGTCGAGAGCAGGAAAAATCCCGGCGTCCTGTGGGTACATAACGATTCGGGCGATCTGCCCAGGCTCTACGCCATTTCTACCGCCGGTGAACTTATTGGAATATACACTATCACCGGCGCCAAGGCGCGCGACTGGGAAGATATCGCGATAGGCCCGGGCCCCGACCCGAACGAACACTATTTATATATCGGTGATATCGGCGATAACCAGGACCGGCACAAATCCATCAATGTCTATCGCGTCCCCGAGCCCAAGGTTACCCCTACAGGCGCAATAATAAATGCTCAAATCGGCCCGGCTGAGAAGATCAAACTTATTTATCCCGACGGTCCGCGCGATGCCGAGACCCTCATAGTCGATCCTGTAACCGGCGATATCTATATCATCACTAAAAATGATTCTCCTTCGAGGGTTTACCGTGCGTCCCGCCCTCAATCACTCGATAAAAAAATAACTTTGCGGTACGTCGCCTCGCTTAACCGCCACGGCGCAGTTGGCGGCGATATTTCACCCGCCGGCGATCTTATTATCGTCAGGGGCTATTACTGGATAGCTTTGTGGCCAAGACCCGAAGGCTCCGATCTACCAAAGGCCTTTTCCGGAGAGCCCGTCATTGCGCCATTTATGTGGGAGCCGCAGGGCGAGGCCGTTTGCTTCGATCATGAGGCAGAGGGCTACTTCACTCTCAGCGAAAAACGCAATTCGCCCATCTACCACTTCAAACGCTTGAAATCTCCGCCTAAATAACAAGCCCTCTTATCTACACGAATTCCCAATGCTGTGTTTAATAGATTTGAAAAAGAGCCGGCTTTATGGTAAAAAGCATCACCGTTGACGTTAATTTCTCGGGACAAAAGACATGGCGGTCCAGTTCATTTTAGGCAGAAGCGGTACAGGCAAAACCACCTGCTGTATCAACGCCGTCATCGACGCCCTGCAAGACCCCGAAAACTCCCAATCCTTGATACTGCTGGTCCCGGAACAGGCGACATACCAGGCCGAGAGGGCGATTTTGTCCGACAAAAAAATCCCCGGCTATCACAGGCTAAGCGTCCTTTCGTTTAATCGTCTAAGCTTTATGCTGCTGGGCAAAGATAGCTGCCGCCCCGAGGTTTCCCGAACCGCCAGGACAATGATAATCCAGAAGATTCTTCGCGAGCAAAAAGATAATCTCGAAATACTCGGCTCATCCGCCCTTCGGGGCGGTCTTAGCGGCCGGCTCACGGATGTAATCACCGAACTCCACCAGTATGACAAAGACCCCGAGGATATCGACGAACTGATGGCGCAGTTAAAAAAAAACCCGGCCAATAATGTGGCCGCGATGAAGTTTGCCGATATCAGGCTGATCTTTGCCGAGTATCTAAGGTTCATCGAAGGCAGGTTCATCGACGGCGATCTGCAGCTCGCCCGCGCCCGCGAAGCGATCGGACGGGCGGACTTTGTCAAAGGCGCGAAGCTCTGGGTCGACGGCTTTTCATCTTTTACCTCTGCCGAGCTTGCCGTCCTCGAAGAGCTTTTAGCCTCCGCCGCCGAAACCGGGATAGCCCTTTGCCTCGACCCTGATAAGATCGACCCCGCCGCCGTCACTATCGAAACCCTCGATCCGCTAAGTATATTCAATACGACGGAAACCACTTACGCCGAACTTCTGCGGATTATCCGCAAACGCAAACTCGAATTATCCGACCCCGTCATCCTTACCCGACAGGCCCGATCCCCCGCCGGCAGCGATTTGTCTTATCTCGAGCGAAATATCTTCGAACCCCGCCCGCAGAAAACCGCCGCCGGTGAAAGTATCGGCATCTTCTCGGCGCCCGATATGCGAAGTGAGGTGCGGTTTGTCGGCAGGGAGATTTGCAAACTGGTCAGAGAAAAAAATATGCGCTACCGCGACATTGCGGTAATCGCCTCCGACCTCGACGATTATCAGTATTATATCAGGCCGTATTTCGAGGACCTCGGGATACCGTTTTTTATCGACCGCGCGCGGGCCCTCAATCAGCACCCCGTCGTCCAGCTCCTCTGCTCGGCGCTTCGGGTCGTAACCGAAGGATTCGCCCACAGCGATATCTTCGAGATGCTAAAGACATCTCTTTTTGCCGACTGCAAAAATGACGACATGGAACTGCTTGAAAATTACTGCATAGCTTTTGGCATAACCGGCCGGGACTGGCAGAGCGAGAGCAACTGGCGTTTTGCCGATGAAGACAAGACGCAATTCGACCAGCCAAGAATAGATAAAATCCGCCGACACATCCTCGGGCCGCTTATCAAGTTTCGTGACATCGTCTGCCCGCGCGATAACCCCGAAAAGCCGCTGCCGGCCGAGGAATTTACCTTCGCGGTCTTTACTTTCTTAAATGATTTATCCGTCCCCGCGACACTCGCCCGATGGATCGACCTTGCCCGCGGCCAAGGCGACAGCCGCACCGTCGATACCCACGAGCAGTTTTACAATAAATTTGTCGATATTTTCGACGAGCTAAACGGCGTTTTCGCCGACAGTAAGATATCCTGCCGTGATTGGCTTACGATTATCGATTCGGCCTTTTCGCAATTAAAGCTCGCGTTCATACCCCCGGCACTCGACCAGGTACTTGTCGGTTCGATCGACCGCAGCAGGCATCCCGACTTAAAGGCGGTGTTTCTGATAGGCGCTACCCAGAAGCTCTTCCCCCGCCCCGTCGGCTCGACTTCGCTGCTGACCGATACCGACCGGCTCGCCGCCGAGGCGCTGAACTTCAAAATAGCCGCTACGACATCCGAGGAACTAACCCGCCGCCAGTACCTCGCCTACATCGCTTTTACCCGCCCTGGCGAATTGCTGACAATTACATACCCCGCCGCCGACAATAAACAGGCGCCAAATACCAGATCGCTTTTCCTCGATAATATCGAGGCCCTGTTCGACGGCCTCGAAGAAAAATCTGTAATCTCCGAAGAGCTTCGACCAAACGCGGTTTATACCGAGGCCGAACTTTCGGATTTGCTCTGCCGTGACCTCGGCAAAGACGCCCCCGAAAATATCGAAAAAGCTCCGCTGAATCAATTGATCGATAACCTTCGCACAGAGACACGCTTCAAAACGATCGCGGAAAATTTCGACCGGGCCGTTAATTACGATAACACCGCCCGCCTCGATAAAACCCTCGCGGCATCGGCCCTCGGGAAAATAATGACATCATCCGTAAGCAGGCTCAGCACCTTCGCCAAATGTCCATATCAGTATTTCGCTAAGTATACGCTCGGCCTGAAAAAACGCGAGACATTCGAATTTGAGCCGATGGACCTCGGCAATTTTTACCATCGCCTGCTCGACGCGCTGCTGAAAAAATTAAATCAGGAAAATAAAAACTTCGCGGATATCGACAGCAAAGAGCTTCTGCGAATTCTCTCCGGCGAAATATCCGGCTTATTTGAAAGCGACCGGTTCATATCGAACTTTATCGCCCACGGTCGGCACAATCAATTTATAATTCACTGCGCCGCCGAAACTCTCGAAAACTGCGCACTTGCGATCGCAAAAATGGCACGGGCGGGAAATTTTAATCCCGCGTTATCGGAGGTATCTTTCGGCCATAAAGAAGACCTCCTCGGCGAATACGAAATTCTTCTGCCCGACTCCCGAAAAGTCCTGCTGCGGGGAGTGATAGACAGGCTGGATATCGCCGACTGCGACGGCGAAAAAATAGCCCTTGTTTTCGATTATAAAAGCAAAGGAAAACCTCACGATTTCTGCCGGCTTTATTACGGCCTCGATATGCAGCTCGCGGGCTATATACTCGCGCTTAAAAACGCGCGCTCCAGCAAAATAACCCGCAATGTCGCGGGAGCCTTTTATATGCCCATTGAGGCCCCGCCGAAAAATAAATCCTTAAACGAACTATCCGAAACCGACGATCCCTTCGACCACAAGGCAAAGGGAATATTCAACGGCCGATTCGCCGAATATCTCGACACCACCCAGCCTTCGGGATGGAACCGGTTCTATAATTTTTATATCAGCAAAAAAGACAACCAGTACGGCTACTACAATAAAAGCGGGGCGTTGAAACCGCAGGATTTCGAAACTTTGCTGAAATTTACCGAACGAAAAATTGCCGAACTCGCCCGCAGTATCTTCGACGGCAAAATCGATATAAACCCCTGCAGACTCGGCAGTTATTCGCCCTGCAAATATTGCGATTATAAAGCCCTGTGCCGATTCGACTGGCTGATAAACGAACCGGCCCTGCTGGAAGGTATGGATAAGAGAGAAACCCTTGAAATGATGACGCATAAAAATGACTAAAAGAAATATAAACTGGACCCGTCAGCAGAAGCTCGCAATCTCTGCAAGAGGCGGCGATGTGCTCGTAACCGCTTCGGCCGGAACCGGCAAGACAGCCGTCCTCTCCGGAAGATGCGTCGATATAATCTCGGATAAATCGATTTGCCCCGACGTCTTCAGCCTGCTGGTACTTACCTTTACCGATGCGGCCGCCGAAGAAATGCGCTCGCGGATCGCCGCTCAGCTAAAAGCCGCGGCAATGCAAAAAAGCGATCGACACCTGCGCCGCCAGGTACTTATGCTCCAGGGCGCACAGATATGCACCATCCACTCATTCTGCAAAAGACTCATCACCGAAAATTTTTACACGCTGGGACTCGACCCGACATTTAGAATAATCGACTCCGACGAACAGAAACTGCTCAAGGCCGAGGCCCTCGAAAAAACTATCGAGTGGGCCTGGAGCCAGAGCAACCTTGCCCAGGCGATGGAGCAGCTTCTCCGACACAGGAAACTGGGCTCATTCGAAGATTTTACCGCCAAGATAATAGAATTAAGCGACTTCCTCGACAACGTAATTTCCAGGCAAAACTGGCGCAGCCGCGCGGCTTTACTGGCAGAACCGGTCAACCCTGTCTCGACAGACCTGGGCCAAAAACAAAAAGAAACAATCGCCGTGAAACTGGCGGGCATCTTACACAGGCTGGAATCCGCGAAATCGCTCTATGAAAAAATCGAACCCGCCGGCCGGTGGAAAGAAAAATGCGAAGAAGACTTCATCGCGCCTGTTCGCGATTGTGCCGAACTGCTCGATTCGAAAGACTGGGCCGGCTTTGCCGAAAAGATTATCGATTTCAAAAAACCGGCTGTGCGTAAACCGAAACAACTGCGGCCCCCTTACGATGAAATCGTCAGCAGGGCGGTTAAAAATGCGCTCGATGATTTCGCAAAACTCCCGAGCCTCGCTATTCTTAGTCCTGACTACGTCGAAAAGATCGGCTCGGCCGTTTCCATCCAGACAAGGGTTTTAATTGAGCTTGTAGATAAGTTCGAGAAAAACTATGCCAAGGCTAAACAATCCCTTAATTGTCTTGATTTTGCCGACCTCGAACATTATGCCTTAAAGCTGCTCACCGAGCCCGACGATTCGGACGATAAAGTCATCCCCTCGGCGACCGCCCTTTCGCTTCGCGATCGATACAGGCATATATTTGTCGACGAATACCAGGATATCAACCCCGTTCAGGAAGCGATATTGAAATCGCTCACCGACGGCGGGAATGTATTTGTCGTCGGTGACGTCAAACAGAGCATCTACGCGTTCCGCGGCGCACAGCCCGATTCGTTTCTGCAAAGGCTGAAAAACGCTTCGCCGGCGCCGGCTGAAGGGCCGGGGGCGATGAAGGTCGATCTCAACAGGAACTGGCGATCCGGCCGGGGCGTTCTCGAATTCGTAAATAAATTGTTCTCGAGGATAATGACGGCCCGCGTTTGCGAAACCGACTACGACGACTCCGCGAAATTAAGACCTGCTTTGATTAACAAACCGCCGCGGGGAAAATCGTCCGAAGAAAATCCGGTTGTCGAGTTTCACATACTCGATGAAAAAGCTGATAAAGAAGATACCAATTCCGATTCCGAAGAGACAGAGGCCGCGACCGCGACAAAATTCTCCGCCCGGCAGCACCAGGCGATGATGATCGCCGGGCGCATAAGACAAATGGTCGGATCGCAAACAGGCGCCGCCGAATTTGAAATATTCGATACCGAACTCAATAAATACAGGCCCGTCGAATACCGCGATATAGTTATCCTGATGCGATCGCCCGCTAGGAGAGTAAACGAGTATATTGAAATACTAAGGCTCGCCTGCGTGCCGGTCGCTTCGTCGCATTCTGCGGGTTATTTCGAAGCCGCCGAGATCAGCGACTGCCTGAGCCTTTTGAAAATTCTGGATAATTCTCAGCGAGATATCGAACTGGCGGCCGTACTGAGAAGCCCCTTCTTCGGTATCACCGACAGCGAGCTTGCGAAAATAAGAATCTTCAGCAGCAAAACCGCCCCCGACGGCGATTTCTACGACTGCCTGCTCGAATACTGCCGCAAAGGACCCGATTCACAACTTGCCGAAAAACTCACCCGCATCCTCGATACCTTGGAAACCTGGCGCGGCATCGCAAGAAAGGGTAATCTCGCGGACTTATTGTGGCAGATATATCGACAAACGCGATACCTTTCGTTCGTCTCTGCCCTGCCGAACGGCCGACAACGCCGCGCAAACCTGCTCAAACTCCACGACAGGGCGATCCAGTTCGAGGGTTTCGCCTCCAGCGGCAAAGTACCCTCACTCACCCGCTTCGTCGAGTTCGTCGAAAAGCTCCAGCAAAGCGGACAGGACTGGGCGCCGGCCGAACCACTCGCCCAAACCGAAAACGCCGTCCGAATTATCAGTATTCACAAAAGCAAAGGCCTCGAATTTCCCGTTGTCTTTCTTGCCGAACTCAATAGCCCCTTCAACAGAAAAGATACTACCGGTGACTGCCTCGCCGATACGGACTATACGCTCGGCCTTCGTATTGTCGACCCCGATTCCAACGCCAGGCTAAGTTCGCTCGCTCATCAGGTAATCGCCGAGAAAAAAACCTCCGCCAATCTGGCCGAAGAAATGCGCATCCTCTATGTGGCCGCCACCCGGGCAAGAGAAAGACTCATACTCACCGCATCCAAACCCCAAAAACACTGCCTTTCGATCCTGCGCGACGGCCTTATCTTCGGCAAAGATACCGTCGCCGACTGGCAGCTTCGCTCGTCGAAGAGTCCGCTCGACTGGATACTTTTCGGCCTGAGCGACCAGAAGTCTTTTCACGAGACCTTCGAAACCGGCCTCGAAGACCTCGCCGGCGACGATAATTTGCTGACCTTAAAACTCTGCGCCCCTGGCGATCTCGACGAACTCTCACAACTTATCGCCGAAAGCAGAAACCGCAAGTCAACATCGCGCCGCACAAAGCCGAAGAGCGCCGCCTCGAAAAAATCCGCCTCGCCGCTGCTGAATAAAATAAAAAAATCCCTCGACTGGCGATACAGTTTCGGCCGCGCACCTGAACTGCCCGCCAAACAATCCGTCTCACAACTGACCCACAGCGGTGACGAATATTTCAAAAAGGACTATTCCGCAGCGCTCCAGCGAAAACCAAAAATCTTTCCTTCGCAAAAACAATTAGCCTCAACTTCTGACAGCCGACTGATCGGCACCGCTACCCATCTTGTTATCTCTCAACTCAACCTC
>CAYNKU010000080.1:0-8930 GCA_964397865.1 uncultured Pirellulales bacterium
TATTACGGAAATCACGATGAGGTTATTTCCGAGGCTCTTTTCGGATCGACGGCCCTTAACTGTCTGCTGGATTTACCGCAGGCTAAGGCGATAGATTTCTCGCCGGGTGTTGTTATTTCGCTTTCGGAGGATTGCCGCTCGCAGGCGCGCATCAGTGTCGAGTCGAAAACAAGCGTCTATGAGCCTGACAGGACAAAGCAAAGCTCCGACGAGGCGATAAGTTTGTCTTTTACGATCCGGCAGTATCCTTCGCCCGAGGGCCGATTCGATTCGCTAAAGAGCTTCGAGGATCAATGCCGAATAGCGAATGAATTGATGGCGGAAAAAATAGTGCCGAATTTTGTTTTGCCTTTAACCAATGTTATCGCGCAGAAACGATCGACATAATTTTAAGGGGTTTACTGAAAATGGCTATCGAAGCACCTATTAGTAAGTTCAAAAAGAATAATATTAAGATTTTTATCGCGGTTTTGATCGGCCTGGCAGTCTGGTTCACGTACGACGGTTATTATAGTCAGAAGTTCATAGAAGAGCATACTACCGAGGAGGGGCCTGATAGTGTACTTGTGTTTAATCAAAAGTCGCCCCCCTTTTTTGTCGGTGCGGCGGTGATTCTTGTTGTCTACTTTTTCGTGATAAAGGGAAGAAAGATAATAGCTGAAGAAAACGAGCTTATTATCAACGACAAGGTGAAGATCGGTTACGATTCCATAGAGAAAATAGATAAGACCCATTTTGACGCGAAGGGCTTTTTTGTTATCACTTATAAAGACCAGGCCGGCGACGAGATTGACCGGAAATTAAGCGACAGGGATTATGACAACCTTTCGAGCGTTCTGGATCATATTGCGGCGAAAATAAGTTGAAAATCCGAGAATAAAATTTAAAATCCGGCCGGTTAACCGCAATAGATTTCGCATGTGAACTGTTGCGGTTTATCTTTGCCGGGGTTTTGAAGAAACAGGAGAGCAGATGAATTCTTGTATCACCGGATTGCAGTGGGGCGACGAAGGTAAGGGCAAGGTTGTCGACATACTCGCCGGCAGCAGTGATATTGTTGTTCGTTACGGCGGCGGAGCTAATGCTGGCCATACAGTTGTGATCGACGACAGCAAATTCGCGCTGCATCTGCTTCCGAGCGGTGCGGTGCGGGAAGGGACTGTCTGCGTGATCGCAAACGGGGTGGTTCTCGACCCGGCGGGGGTGATAGAAGAGATCGATACCCTGGCTCAAAAGAATATTACGCTCGATGGAAGACTGTTTATAAGTGAAAACGCGCATGTGGTTCTGGATTATCACAAGAAAGAGGACCAGTTGCGCGAGTCAAGCCTGGGTAAAAACAAGATCGGCACGACCAGTCGCGGAATCGGCCCCTGTTATGCCGACAAGATCGGCAGGAGCTATGCCGTGAGAATGGGTGATTTCAGGGACCTCGATCGGCTAAAGGTAAGAATCGAAAAAATAGTGGACTATAAAAACAAAATTTTTTCCGCCCTTTACGGCGCCGAAGCTATAAGTGCGGACGGGATTTTTGAGAAATTCAAAGTTTATGCCGAAAGGCTGCTCGGGTTTACAACCGATACCACTGAATTTCTGCACAATGCCGTTACCTCGGGCAAGTCCATACTTTTCGAGGGCGCCCAGGGCGCGCTTCTGGATATCGATCACGGGACTTTCCCTTTCGTTACCAGTTCCAATGCCAGTTCGCTCGGAATGCCCGCGGGCTGCGGGGTGCCGGCGAAAATGGTCGATAAATTTTACGGTGTTGCCAAGGCTTATACCACCAGGGTCGGCGCAGGTCCTTTCCCCAGCGAGCAGGACAACGAAATCGGCCGGTTAATCCGTGACAGGGGCAACGAGTACGGCACAACGACGGGCAGGCCCCGCCGATGCGGTTGGTTCGACGCGGTCGCGGCAAGCTATTCGACAACTATCGGTTCGATCGATGCCGTTGCCCTGATGCACCTTGATACTTTGAGCACCCTGAAGGAAATAAAGATATGCAGGGCTTACGAGATCGACGGAAAAGAAACTACTTTTTTCCCAGCCGATTCGAACAGGCTCTCAAGAGCTGATTGCGTTTACGAAACCGTCGCAGGCTGGGATGAAGATATCACGTCAGTTACCGATTTCGGAGATCTGCCGGAAAACGCCCGGCGCTATGTGATACTTATCGAAGAAATGATCAAGACCCCGATAACGATTATCGGTGTGGGGCCGAAGCGCAGCCAGACGATATTCAGATAAATTTTTCTCATCGAACGAGAACTAAAAATTGAGCGAAAGTACCGAAAAAAATCTGAGAAAGACTGCCGAAAGACTTGGTGTAAAGCCGCAGCTTATGCCCAGACATATAGCGATAATTATGGACGGCAACGGCCGATGGGCAGAGGAAAAAGGTATGCCCAGGGTTGAGGGGCATCGCAAAGGCGGTAAAACGGTCGAGAGAATAGCTCATGACAGTGTCGATCTCGGGATCGAATGTCTGACACTTTATTCTTTCAGTATCGAGAACTGGAAGAGACCCAAGGATGAAATAGATGCCTTGATGCATCTTTACACTCAATATCTTGTCGGTATTCGCCCGATGATGATGAAAAACAGCGTAAAGCTTATCCATCTCGGGCGGCTGGACGGTTTACCTGAGCAACTGAAAACCGAATTGGCCAATAGTATCGAGATGACCACCGAAAATACCGGTATGACACTCGCCTTGGCGCTGAACTACGGGGGCAGGGTCGAAATTGCCGACGCTGCCCGAAAGATCGCGGATGAATACAAGCAGGGCAAAATAAGTCTTGAGAATATAGATGAGCAGTGCATAAGTGACAGGCTCTATACCGCCGGGCTCAACGACCCCGATCTTTTGATACGCACCGCCAATGAGATGCGCGTCAGTAATTTTCTGCTCTGGCAGATTTCGTATAGTGAATTTTATGTGACGCCGACCTACTGGCCGGATTTCACCAAGGCGGATATGGAAGAAGCGATGCTTGCCTATGCCAAAAGGAACCGCCGGTTTGGTAATATAAATGTGCAGTAAACCGAATCGATAGCGCCGGTGATGTCGGTTTGAAATATTAAGAATCAAAATTGCGGTATCCCGAAACGACATCGGGATGGCTTTTTTTTATTGTTTTTGTTTTGTGAAACATCTTGTCAAATAAGCAGTTACATTAATTATTAGCCGTAATTCGGTCAGTTTGAGTAATTATGCTCAGATACAGATTAATCTTCGGCACGTTAATGACCCTTTTCTTTACGGGGGTGGTTATCCTTGACGGCTGGTTGGATGGCTCGTTTGCGTCAACCGCTGCCGCCGGGGGCATCCAGGCGACGGGGCTTTGTATCCTGATCGGCTTACTGGCGATCCCGGCTCAATTTGAGATGGCGTCGCTGGCGCGCCGGGCCGGTATGACTATATTTAAGCCTGTAGCGATCGCCGCGGCGATTTTATTGTCAACGAGCTGGTACTGGCCTCAGTTTTACGGCCCGCAGCGGGGCGAATTTCATCTTCTTTACGTTCTTTTTGTTTGCGTGTTTTCCCTGATGGCGTTTTTTGTTTATCAGGCGATCGGTTTTGGTATTAAAAACGTTGCGGCCAATTGTGCGGCCAACTGCCTTTCTGTTTTGTACCTTGGCGCTTTGAGCGGTTTTGTGCTCGGGGTCAGGATTGATTTCGGCCTTTGGCCTTTACTGATGTTCGTATTTGTTGTAAAATTTTCCGATATAGGGGCTTATACGTTTGGCAGGATTTTTGGAAAGCACAGGTTTTCGCCCCGAATAAGCCCCGGCAAGACGTGGGAAGGCCTGGCTGGCGCTATCGCGACGGCGATTGTAGTTGCAGTTTTATTTGCCGCTGGTTTTAATATAATGGTTTGGCAGGCGGCCTTAATATTCGGAGCGTGTTTTGCGGTTATAGGACAGTTGGGCGATTTGGCCGAATCGATGTTGAAACGTGACGCCGAACAGAAAGATTCTTCCAGTACGGTACCGGGTTTCGGCGGGATACTCGATATTATCGATTCGCCTCTTGCGGCAGCGCCGTTTGCGTATTTGTTTTTTATGGCAAGTGTTTCTCGATAGAGGAAAAATTTGGAAGTAACCATACAATTAGAACCTGTTCACAGGCAGCTTGAATTGTTCGGGGCCAAAGACAGCCACTTGCGGATGCTGCGCAGGTTCTACGATGTAAGAATAATCGCCAGGCGCAGGAATCTGGTTATCGAAGGAGCGGATAAGCAGGTAAATGCCGCCGCCGATACTATCGACAGGATGCAGAAACATCTTATCAAAACCGGTTCGCTCTCGACAGGTGATGTCGAGAGGTTTCTTCGTCAAAGTGACACATCCATAACCGCGGCCCAGAGCCAGGCCGTTACGGTCTATTCGAACAAGAAGGTTATCGAGCCGACCACGAAGGGCCAGCTTAAATACATTGAGACGATGCTCAAAAACGATCTGACGTTTTGTACGGGTCCCGCCGGCACAGGCAAAACTTATCTTGCGGTGGCAGTGGCGGTCTCTATGCTCAAGAAAAAACTGATAAGAAGGATCGTACTCGCTCGGCCGGCGGTGGAGGCGGGCGAGAAACTGGGCTTTCTGCCGGGAGATATGCAGGCTAAGGTTAATCCGTATCTGAGGCCTCTTTTTGATGCTCTTGGCGATATGATGAATTTTCCGCAGATGAAGAAGCTCATGGAGATGGATATCATCGAGATCATACCGCTTGCGTTTATGCGAGGTAGGACTTTGAATGAATCGGTTATTATCTGCGACGAGGCGCAAAATACCTCTCCCCAGCAGATGCTGATGATCCTGACGAGAATGGGTAGAGGCTCGAAGATGATAATTACCGGCGATATTACCCAAACCGACCTTGCGGTCGGCCAAAGAAGCGGTATGGTCGAAGCGATCGAGATATTGAAACGCATAAAAGGTATCGGCTCGGTCGAATTGACCCAGGGTGATATCGTAAGGCATAGACTGGTACAGAATATCGTGCGGGCGTATCAGAAAAAGTCGGCCCCGAAGAAATAAAAAATTTACCATTTGGTTTTTAGAGTCCTTTGAAAGTGAAAAAGTAAAATATGTGGTTTTTTGGCAAAGCCAGTCCCAGACGAAGTCAGGTGCGTAAGAGCATAAGCGGTGATCGTTTGTCGCAAATAAACCGGTTTGTAACTGTCGATACGATCAATTCCTGTCTTATCTGGCTGGTTTTCGTTGTTTTATCCACCCTGATACTGTCGTTTGAGCCGATCCAGCGGATTCGTGTTTTTGAGATTGTGACGATGACAGTGGTTGTTGTTCTTATCTCTGCGGCACTTGGTTTTTACGTTTATCATTACCGCAAACAACTGCTGACAAATCATGCCGGAGCAGCCGTACTTGCCGGGCTTTGGGTTTTGCTGCTTGCGGCTACCAAGCTCGGGTTTTTACTGAGCGACGAATCTGCCTGGGCTACCGCCACAGCCGTTACGTTCGCGATAATCCTGACGATTGCCTATGATCAGCGTTTCGCGCTGGGCATGAGCGTTTTTTATTGTCTTTTTGCGGCGCTGGCTATCGGCATCAGGGTGGAGATGACATTGCTTTTCACGATGGCGGTGGGCGTTTTTACGTGCTGTTTCTCGCTTCGTGAGATTCGGACGAGGATGAAACTGCTCGAGGTCGGAGCCTTGTCGGCCGGAGCGGTGTTTGTCACCGCCTGTGCGGCAAATTACCTCGCGCAAAGTTCCCGCCTCGAACTTTTCAAAAACGCCGGCTTTCATGCCAGCGGCACGCTGCTGGTGGGACTTTTGATTCAGAGTCTGCTGCCTCTGGTTGAGAAGATGTTCAAGACAGCCACGAGTATGACCCTGCTGGATTACAGCGACGCCAACCAGCCGCTCTTGAAGAAACTCGCTATGGAAGCGCCTGGTACTTTCAGTCATAGCCTGCTTGTCGGGTCGATTTCGGAGGCCGCTGCCGAGGCGATCGGTCGAAACGGTCTTTTGTGCAGGGTCGGCGCTTATTATCACGATATTGGCAAAATCAATAAGCCCACCTATTTTGTGGAAAACCAGATGGGAGCGGCAAGCAGACACAAAGAGCTCTCACCGGCAATGAGCCAGTTAATAATAGTCGGGCATGTCAAGGACGGTATCGAAATGGCCAGGGAATACAAATTGCCGGCCGTACTCAGACAGTTCATCGAGACGCATCACGGCAAGACCCTGGTGGAATACTTTTACAACGAGGCTAAAAAGAAATCCGATGAAAAAAAGCCTGCTCCCGCTGAAAGTGAATTTCGCTACGCCGGCCCAAAACCGCAGACTAAAGAAGCCGCGATAGTGATGCTCGCCGATGCGAGTGAAGGCGCCGTCCGGTCGCTGCCGGAAGTAACGCCGACGAGGATCGAAGCGGTTATACACAATATCGCCATGAAACGGCTCCAGGACGGCCAGTTTGACGAATGTGATCTGTCTTTCCGTGAACTCAGTCAGATCGAGAAAAGTATAGCTAAAAGCCTTACAGCTCATTATCACGGTCGAATAACTTATCCCGACTCGCAGCCGGAGCCTGAGCAGCAGCCGGCTGAGAACGATTGAAGTGAGGCGAAGACTTTCCGAAAGATGATGGTAAACGAGAACTGCGATAGAGAGATAATCGTTCAGATCACCCAAAGCTTTGATGAAATAGATATAGACGTCGCGAAGTTAGAAAAGCTGGTCAAAGAAATTTGCGGACGCTTCGATCTGTCGGAAGCTACGGTAAGTATCGCGATACTCGATGATGCGGGTGTAATAGAGGTAAATAAGAAATTTTTGAATAGTTCGGCCGATACCGATGTGATAAGTTTCGATCTCTCCAACGAAGACGCCGAAAGCGGCAGGTTATTCGAGTTGGTTGTCAACGGTCAAAAGGCTGTTGAGCAGGCGGCTTTGCGGGGCCATTCGGCATTGGCGGAGGCGGCGCTTTATATAACCCATGGTTTACTGCATAATCTTGGCTTCGATGACAGCAGCGCCGAAAAAGCGAAAAAAATGCACGATACCGAAGACGAGATTCTGCAACAGATGGGTTTCGGCGTGGTATATAAGGAGTGATCAGTCCGCGCCTGCGGCAGGGCATATAGTTATTGAGTGAAAGAGTTTCGAGTGTTTTATTTAGGATTAGCAGTATTGCTTTTTGTTCTGACGTTTGGGGCGCTTTTCTTTTCCGTCAGCGCCATAACGCTTCGCAGTTACTCCAGGGCCAGACTCCTCGAAGCCTTTAAGGCCGCGGATAGGGAAAATTATGCCGAAGAGCTTATGGGCCGCTCTGAAACACTGATCCTGGCGTGTACTCTGTACAGGCTTATTCTGAATATGAGCATACTGCTGCTGGTCCTGGCGGTGTTGGTGCATTTGGGTCGGGGTGCTATCGACTTGGTCGATTATTTGCTGGCGTTTTTTATAGCCCTTATGATATTTTCCGTTTTCAGCGTTGCCATCCCGCACGCCCTGGCAAAGTACGCCGGAGAAAAGATTCTTGGCAAAACTTACAAACCGCTGATATTTTTCAGCGGCTTCTCGATGCCTTTGCTTTATGTCCTTGGATTGTATGACGGTTTTATAAAGCGCCTGCTCGGTGTAGTTGAGACCACGCCCGAAGAGCTTCAGGAAGAAAAACAGGAGGAATTTCTTACGGATCTCGAGCAGCACAGGATGGAGGGCGTTGTCGACGAGGAAGAGCAGGAGATGATAGAGAACGTACTCGAGTTGAGCGAGACTACGGCCGATGAGATCATGACGCCGCGGACAGATATAACCGCTATAGAGGCCGATTCGGATCTTGAGAAAATTTTGCAAATAATAAATTCGGCCGGTCATTCGAGATATCCCGTGTACGAGGAAAATATCGATAATATAATCGGTCTTGTATATGCCAAGGATCTGCTTACCGAGATCGGGAAAAATCCCCAGGATTTCAAATTGCGTGACAAGATACGGCAGGCATATTTTGTCCCCGAGACCAAGGCCCTTAGGACACTGCTGCACGAGTTTCAAAATCAAAAACTCCATATTGCGGTTGTGCTCGATGAATACGGCGGAACCGCGGGGATAGTGACGATAGAGGATGTCCTCGAAGAGCTTGTCGGCGAAATAACCGACGAATACGAAAAGACTGTTGCCAAACCGATAAAGAAAATCGATCCGCAAACTTACGAGATCGATGCCCGTGTTTACATTGATGACCTCAATGACCAGGCCCAGATCAGCCTGCCCGAGGATGAGGATTATGACACCGTTGGGGGATTTGTTTTTTCACATCTCGGCTATATCCCGAAAACCGGCGAAACCTTTGACTATGAGAATCTGCAGTTTACGATTACTTCGGCCGAGACCAGAAAAATAAAACGAATTAAAATCCACAAGATCGCCGAGCAATAGCCTAATGTTGACCAAGGATAAAGCGATATGGATACGTGCTCTCGATTATTCGGAGACATCGCAGGTAGTTACTTTTTTTACGCGCTCTACAGGTAAGATAAGCGCGATCGCTAAAGGCTCCAAAAGGCCTAAATCCGCCTTTGACGGGCCGATCGAAATTTTTTCTTTCGGCCGGATTGTTTTCACCGCCGGTGCCGAGGAAAAGCTTGCTATTCTGACCGAATTCGAGCAACAGGGAGGATTGGGCCGACTGAGCAGTGATATTTTCGTATTGAACTGCGCCCACTTTGCCGCAGAACTGCTCGATAGTCTTACCGAAGATTATAACCCGAATCCGCAGCTTTTTGACAGCTTTCAGAAATTTCTGGAAAACATCTGCCTCGCCTCCGGCAGAGCCGAAGCCTTTGCGTTTTTGATACTGTTTCAGTTGGCGCTATTGAAACATCTGGGATTGCAGCCGATTCTTAAAACCTGTGTGAATTGTAAAAACAGCTTTACATCGAATTGGCGACAGAG
>CAYNKU010000081.1:0-8908 GCA_964397865.1 uncultured Pirellulales bacterium
AGCTTTATATCCTGGGCGACCGCTTCGATGGGCGCTCTGCCGGTATAGTAGCGAAGGGGGTTGTATCCGAGCATCGACATCTGGGCGACATCACTTCCGGGAGCCATATTTTCCGGGACGGTTCGCACCAGGCCCTGCCGGCCCTGCTTGCTTATTTTGTCTATGTTGGGGGTCTCGGCGGCTTCTAAAGCGGTCTTTCCGTCGAATTCCTCTATCGGTTCATCGGCTGCGCCGTCTGGAACTATTATAACGTACCTGGTCACTGATCCTTATCCTCCGGTATATCTACGATCCTGATACAGACTGGTTTGGAGCCTATGACATCGAGTTTTTCCAGTTCCTTCAGGGCCCTGGTGACGTTTTTCTGTTGTGCGGGGTGGGTTGTGATTACCACGGGGACGGTATTGTCTGGCCCGGAGCCTTCGTGCTGGAGCAGGCCCGAAAGGCTTATATGGTTATCGCCGAGGACTTTGCTGTAACTCGCCACGCCGCCGGGCTGATCCTTTACCATTACCCTGATGTAGAATCTGCTTATCGAGTTGTCGATTTTTTCTATCAGCGGCGCGACCTGGTCTCGGGGCTTTAGGTTCAGGTGGCGGAAAGTAGTGGCGGAGTTGCCGAGGGCGACGTCGATAATATCAGCGACGACGGCGCTCGCGGTCGGCATCATACCGGCTCCCCGTCCGTAGAACATCACCTGGCCCACGGCGCTGCCGAATATCATGATAGCGTTGAAGGGCCCGTCGACCGAGGCGAGTGAGGTGTTCCTGGCGATGAACGACGGATGCACCCGAAGCGAAATTTTGCCGTCTTTGTTCTTATGTGAGATCGCCAGCAGTTTCAGGACATATCCCATCTCGCCCCCGTAACGGACGTCATAAGTCGAGACCTCCTCGATACCCTCGACAAAAATATCTTCGAGCGATATTTCGTATCCGTGCGCGATCGAAGCGAGGATCGCGAGCTTATGCGCACTGTCGACGCCGTTGATATCCAAGGTCGGGTCGGCCTCGGCGTAGCCTTTTTGCTGCGCCTGGGCGAGGGCATGTGTGAAGTCCTCGTTCTTTGCGGTCATATTCGAGAGTATGTAATTGCACGTGCCGTTTACTATGCCGTACATTTCGGTGATATCATTGGCGGCCAGGCCCGTCCGGATGGCTGAAATAATTGGTATTCCTCCCGCGCAGCTTGCCTCGAAGGCAATACATCGGCCGCTTTGGTGGGCGGCTTTATAAAGCTCGCCTCCATGCTCTGCGACCAATGCCTTATTGGCTGTGACGATGTTCTTGCCGGCCTGGAACAATTTGAGCTGTATATCCTTTGCCACACCGGTTCCGCCGATGAGTTCTACGCCGATTTCGATACTGTCGTCGTTGAGCAGGGCGTTTAAGTCGTCGGTAAGCACCCCCTCGGGCAGCTTCACCGGCCGCGGCGATTGGGTATCAAGATCGACCACGCGGGCGAGCTGCAGCCTAAGGCCCGTTTTAGCCGCGATAGAGTCGGCGTCTTCGAGTAGCAGCTTCGCGACTCCGCAGCCGACGGTACCGAATCCGACAAGACCGATTTTTACAATTCGTTCATCCATAGAGTCCACCTGTTTTAACTTTTTTCATGGTTATATGAAGCTACAAATGTAATTGAAAGCACTCTGTCCGGTCAAGTAAAAACCCTTCCCTCTCGCAAGATAATAAAATGGTTTTATTACATTTCTTGACGTGGTGAACTAAATACCTATAATAGCAAATTTAGCGAATTTGGAGTTTAACTTACGATGTGTACTTTTTGCTGTTTCAGGATTTAGTATGGTCTTTTCTATGCGGAGTCTGATGCTAAGGAATGTCTCATGTTAAGTTTACGATTACGCCTCGTTTACCTCTGTATGTTAGTTGCCCTTGGCTGCTGGTTGGTTTTTGTTTTGTTTACGCTATTTTTTGGCGATCTCAAGCAAATAACTACTGACCCGACGGATCCTTTTATACAAAATGGTAACGCAATATACATGTCCGAGACCGCTTTTAGAACATATGTAACTGTGATGACAACCCTTGGCCTTGTAGGCCTCGCTTCTTTTCTTCTTGGTCTGGGACTCGTGATTTGGCACAATATGCCTGTAACAAAGACATGATAGTATAGCGCGCTCTGATTAGGCAACCTGGTTGTGCCTACCCAAAACTCTATCTGTCAGTAATTGGTTATAAATTCTTTGAGTAGAAATTCTTCTACTTTTAATCCTTTTTTGTTTTTTGATGATTAAGTACAGAGGTTGTGCATCCGGCCAGAGCCACTAATGCCGATGGTATGTGTATGCCCGCCACTAAAGCAAATTCCTAAGCCTGTTCATCCTAAGAATTCGATCATTAAGGTGACATTAGGAATACGTATATTTTGATTTTTGAAAAAGCGTTTTTCACCGTTCAGCCGGGCCAAAAGGCCAATATCGGCCAAATTGTCTTATTGAGTTGATAAGGTTTTTTGTCTGACCGAATAAAAACAGAAAATCGTTGCATTGTGTTTCTTGACGTGTCGAGCTAAATACCTATAATAGCGAATTTAGTGATTTTGGAGCTTGACTTACAATGGCGAAAAAGAGTTTGTGCGATAAGTGCACGGGGCTTTGCTGCAGGTATTTTGCCCTGCCGATAGAGACACCGGAAGACAGGGAAGATTATGACGACATACGCTGGTATCTGTGTCATAAGAATGTAAGTGTGTTCGTGGAAGACGGCGACTGGTATATTAATTTGAAAAACAAATGCCGTCATCTTTCCGAGAAGGATTATAAGTGCAAGATTTATGCGAAAAGGCCGAAGATATGCCGAGGCTACACCGTTAAGGATTGCGATTTTGTCGAAGGCGATTACGACTATGAGCTTCATTTCACCAATGACAAGCAGATGGAAGAGTATATCAAGGTGAAATTCGGCAACAATATAAACAAGAACAAGAAGAACAAGAAACAAAGATCAAGGAAGAAAAGCCGAAATAAATGAAGATACAGCCGGTAAAAGGGACGCGAGATTTTTATCCGCCTGAGATGGCGGTGCGGAATTTTCTCGAAGACGGCTTCAGGGCCGCATCGCTTCGCAACGGTTTCGAGGAATACGACGGGCCCATATTCGAATATCTGAAGATGTACCAGGTCAAAAGCGGCGACGAAATTGTCGAGCAGCTTTTCAGTCTGACCGACCGGGGCGGCCGGGAACTCGCGATAAGGCCCGAAATCACCCCCACTCTTGCCCGGATGGTGAACCAGCGGATCAATTCCCTGGCCAGGCCGATCAAGTGGTTTTCGGTGCCGCGGCTTTGCCGTGCGGAAAGGCCGCAAAAGGGCAGGCTGCGGGAATTTTTCCAGTGGAATATCGACATAATCGGCGTCGATGACGTGCTCGCCGATGCGGAAGTAATATTTACCACTATCGACTACCTGCGGCAGGTTGGCCTGACTGAAAAGGATATTCAGGCGAAGATTTCCAGCAGGGGACTGCTCGCGGCTTTTCTCGAAGGCCTCGGTATCGGTGAGGATAAATTAATTCCTTTATATGCCCTGCTCGATAAAAAGCCAAAACTGCCTCAGGATGTTTTTGAAAAATCATTAGCTGAGCGGGTTTGCGATTCCGGTATTTGTAAAAAAATTCTCGAATTCATGGATCTGAAAACGGTTGACGGCATAAACGCGATTGCTCCCGATGGAGATCGGATCAGCCGGGCAATTGCTGAGATCGAAAAGCTGTTTTCGCTTTTGGAGAAAATGGGTATAAGCGAATATTGCGTATTCGATCCGAGTATTGTGCGGGGGCTGGCTTACTATACGGGTATCGTTTTCGAAGTTCATGATATTGTCGGCGAGCTTCGCGCGATTTGCGGCGGGGGGCGATATGACGATCTATTGCGGGATTTTTCCGGCCCGGCCATAGCCGCTACCGGTATGGGTATGGGGGACTGCGTGCTTGAAATACTGCTCAGGCAAAAGGGTCTCTTGCAGGAAGAATTAATGACTCGGAGGGTGGATCATTTTGTTGCTTTCGCAGAGCCCGGCCTTTTCGAAAAGGCGGTCGAAATAACAGCGAAGATCCGCTCGGCCGGTGCGGCGGGAGAATTCAGCTATAAGGCCGGCGCCCTGGGCAAACAGCTAAAGCAGGCCTCGGCGCTGGGCGCGAAAAAGTGTGTAATAGTCGGAACCGAGCTTGCCGAGAAGAATTCACTCGTTGTCAAGGATATGGCTACGGGCACGCAGGAAGAGGTAGATGTGAACAAATTCTTCGCGGAGCTTTGTGCCGGGAGTAAATGAAGAACTTTCCATTCAATCATTACGAGCGAGCTTTTCGCAACTGGCTTATCGACAATCAAATCGCGCACATCGCCGTGGATGAGCACAAAAGGGCGGCTTTCGGACGCTCGAAGATCAAGGGATTCGATTTTTTGCTGTACCAGCCCGACCGGAGCGTGGTAATTACCGAGGTAAAGGGTAGAAAATTCAGGGGTGCGAGTTTCGAGAAGCTCTCGGGTTTTGACTGCTGGGTTACAGCCGATGATGTAGAGTCATTGAGCCGATGGAGCGAGGTTTTCGGCCGGGGACATCGGGCGGTTTTTGTATTTGCCTACCGGGTCGAGAAGATCGATGTCGATTTCGACGGGCGGGAGGTTTATGATTTCGATGAGGGCAGGTACGCTTTTTTTGCTGTCGGGCTCGATGATTACCGCAATTTTATGAAGCTTCGAAGTCCGAAATGGCGGACCGTGACGCTGCCGGCGGCGAAATTCAGAAAGTGCGCCCAGCCGATTAGTGAACTTTTGCACTCGTCGGTTTAATGGTCTTGGCGCTGCGGAGTATCGAATCTTGATTATCGACGGTTATCTTACAGTACCAGTTCCATTTTTTGCACTGTAAAGCAATAGGACTTAGGAGGCTTATACATACCGCTAAAATCACCCGACTGTGTCATCCACATTTTTTTGCCGCCGTCCTCGAACCATTTCGAAGGTAAACCAGGATTATACAAAGCACTGCCCCAGCTCGGCTCGGTATAAACGTGATGCCACGGTCCCCAGGGCTTAGGCGCTTCGTAAATGCAAAGCATTGTTTGTGCCCAGGGTTTTTCGTTGTCCAGGTCGGTATATGCCCACTGCGGGAGTATGAATCTTTTGACGGCAGGAACATACTGAATTCCTGTCATACTGGTGAAACCCCTGTGCTTGAAAACCGCGCCGGCTTTGCCGAAATCTTTCGTCCAGGATGGAACATTATTAGCGTCGGCGGAGGTGAAGAATTCCCAGTCGCTGGCGCTTAGGCCGGCGATTCTCTTGCGCAGTACCCTGCCGAGAACCATATAGTTTCCGTTATTCCATGTCCCCAGATTTGACACAGCGTAGACATATTCGTCCATTGCTCCGGCATAGTCCTTGCCGTATTGAACAAAGAATGGTGTGGAAAATCGTGTACCGGGAAACATTGCTTTGCCTACTTCGGGTTTTTTTGACCAGGTCTTGCCGTAGTCGGTGGATTTTACAATAGTCGCATCATAGGTACGCTGAACATAATCCGGAAAATCTACTGCGCCGGAGTGCTGACTTACCGCCAGATATAGAACCCCATCGATGCACACCAGGCCCTCTGCCTTCCAGGTATCGAGTCCTTCATGCTGTTGAAATCGGCCGTACTCGGTCATTGGGTTAATCGTAATTACCTTGTGGTTGGGGGGTGTACCTTCGATCTTGTGCATGGCCAGATTGCTGTTGCATACTCTATCGACACCCAGCGTGTCGTCGGCAGCAGAATACAGGCCGTCGTCGTCCGCCCAGGTGCACATCCATAAATCTCCGTGGCTCCTCAGCGTTCTTATTGGTTCTCCGATCCAGCGGACGGAGCGAATTTTCTCACTCTGGGGATAACCGGCCCAATGTTGTGGTTCAAGATTAGAGGCCTGTCTCTTGCCCGGCGTGGCAGCACAACCGATCGCAGCTGCCGAGGCCAGTGTTGCCGCACTTTTTGTTATGAAACTTCTTCTACTGATTTTCTGTTTCATTTGACGGTTCTCCAATAGAATATGCTTTTTTTTGACGGTTTTATCATAGTTATCTTAAGATGTCCCGGCTTGACCGTCAAAGGAAAAATCCGGAAGTAACGTTTTGAGGCGGTGGCGTGTTACGGTATAATAACGGTCTATGCGAATAATAGCCGGGATAAGAAAGGGTTTGAAACTGCAGAGCCCGGCCTCGGATGTTTCCAGGCCGATTCTTGACAGGGTCAAGGAATCGCTGTTCAGTGTGCTTTATAAATATGATCTGCCGCGGGGTAAACGCGCAGCCGATTTGTTCAGCGGCGTGGGTTCGCTGGGCCTGGAAGCCCTGAGCAGGGGGGCGGAGTTTGTTACATTTGTTGAGAAAGACCCCAAAATAATCGCGGTACTGAAAAAAAATATTAAAAAAGCCGATTTTGGTGGAGAGTCAAGGGTTATCAGGGCCGACGCTTTTAAGGTTGGTGCACCGGTTGATTCCGAAGGGCGGGGGTATGATCTTGTTTTCGTTGATCCGCCATATTCCTTGACAAAACACGCCAAAGAGGGTTCACTTTTATGCGGTTTGCTGGAAGTGCTGGCGGGGCAGTTGGCGGCCGGCGGGATGGTTGTGGTAAGAACGGATAAGCGAACCGAGCTTTTGGACCGCTGCGGGCGGATGGAAATGATAGAGCAGCGAAGCTGGGGCAGTATGAAGATAAGTATATACCGACTGAGAAGAGATGGCGAATAAAGAGACGGCAATTGAAATAATAAAACGACTTCGGGAGAAGGGGTACACCGCGCTGCTGGCGGGCGGGTGCGTGCGTGATATGCTGCTCGGCCGGGCCGCCAACGATTATGACATCGCCACCGACGCCAGGCCCGAAGATGTGAAAAAGCTATTCAAGCGGACCTTGAGCGTCGGGGCCAAATTCGGCGTGGTGATAGTCCTTATCGATTCCGAGCAGGTCGAAGTAGCGACTTTCAGGACCGAAGCCGGCTATGCCGACGGCAGGCATCCGGCCGAGGTGAAATTTTCCGATGCCGCCCGGGACGCGAGCCGAAGGGATTTTACCGTTAACGGACTTTTTTACGACCCGCTGGAAGAGAAGGTGATAGATTATGTTGACGGCCGGGCGGACCTGGAAAGCAAAATACTGCGAACGATAGGCGATGCCGACGAACGCTTCGGCGAGGATTACCTGCGGATGCTGCGGGCGGTGAGGTTCTCGACGCAGCTTGGTTTTGAGATCGAGCCGGAAACGTGGTCGGCTATTTGCGGCAACGCCAAGAATATCGCCAGGATAAGCGGCGAGCGAATAACGATGGAACTCGAAGGTATCCTTGCCGACCCGAACCGGGCTTTGGGCGCATCGATGCTGTTTGAGAGCGGACTGGCTGAGGCGATCTTCGGAGATTTTGACGTTGATAAGGCCGAGATCGCCAAGGCGGTGACGGGGAAACTGCCGGCGGATATAGATTTTCCGCTCGCTCTTGCCGCTGTCTTCGCGGGCTTCGATACCGAGACGGCGATTGCCAGGTTGCGGCCTCTAAGGCTCAGTAATAACCAGAATAAACACATAAAATTTCTTTTAGATAACAGGGACAGGCTTCTCGAAGAGGATATCTCGCTGGCGCAACTGAAGCTTTTACTTGCCGAGCCTTATTTCGGCGATTTGTATGATTTCCAGACCGCGATCCGACAGGGCCGCGGCGAAAGTATCGAACCGCTGGAAAAATTGAGCGTCCGCATCGAGCAGCTCGGTGATATCGAGCTAAGGCCCGAGCCTTTGCTTAACGGCCACGAGCTGATGGAGCTCGGAGCCGTCGAGGGTCCGGCGCTGGGGCATCTGGCTAAGGAGCTTTATATCGCCCAGTTGGAGGCAGAAGTGCAGAGTGGCGAACAGGCCCGGCAGTGGGTGCGTAACTGGCTACAAAAGCACAGGCAGGCCCGCAGCGATAGCTGAATCGAATTTTTTATGAGGCACGGCTGATGCAGCCTTTTACTTTATTGATAAAACCTTCCGGCTCCGACTGCAATATCGACTGCAAGTACTGTTTTTACAAGACCCGCGATCCTTCCATCGGCCAGGGCCGGCAGCGAATGAGCATTGAAGTGCTGGAGAAATTCATAAAGGATTATCTAAAGCTCGGGTTTCCTACCACCGGTTTTGCCTGGCAGGGGGGTGAGCCGATGCTGATGGGCCTGGATTTTTATAAAAGAGCGGTCGAGTTCCAGAAGAAATTCGGCCGGCCGGGACAGGAAATAAATAACGCCCTTCAGACAAACGGGATACTGCTCGACGAAAAATGGTGCCGATTTCTGCACGAAAATAATTTCCTCGTCGGTATAAGTATAGACGGGCCGAGGGAACTGCACGATTATTACCGCCTTGATTTTTCGGGCGGCGGAACCTTCGACAGGGTTATGCGCGGCATCGAGAACTGTAAAAAATACGATGTCGAATTCAATACGCTCACTTTGCTAAATAATAAAAACGTAACCCGGCCCGATACGCTGATCGATTTTTTCCTCGAAAACGATATCAAATATTTACAGTTTATCCCGTGCGTCGAGACCGATCCCGCTACGGGAAAGGTGGCGGATTTTTCGATCACGCCCAAAGAGTACGGCGAATTTTTGTGCAGGGTCTTCGATCGCTGGTATGACTACGGGCCGACGAAACTGAGCATCCGGGACTTCGAGTCGATCCTGTCTTACTGCGCGACGGGCAAACACACGATCTGTACCTTCGACCGCCAGTGCAGCGGGTACATCGTCGTCGAACATACGGGCGAGACGTACTGCTGCGATTTTTTCGTCGAATCGAAATGGCACATAGGCAGTATCTTCGATAAGCCCATCGGCGAATTGGCTCGCGACCCGAAAAAAAGAAAATTCGCCCGGGCCA
>CAYNKU010000082.1:0-6528 GCA_964397865.1 uncultured Pirellulales bacterium
TTCTTAAAACCTGTGTGAATTGTAAAAACAGCTTTACATCGAATTGGCGACAGAGTTATTTCAGCAGTTCTGCCAACGGCCTTGTCTGCAAGGATTGTGAAGCGAGTTTTGCCGACAAGATCAGGATTTCACTCACCGCCGCCGGCTGCCTTAGTAATTTCAAGAATATTGCGGACGCCGATGAGACGACGTTAAAAGAAATTGAAAAACTTTTGATCAGCCACTTTACCCAGCTCCTGCACCGCAAACCGAAAATGGCAAAATATATTGTCGGCAGTTCATCGGCAGGGTAGGACAAATAAAACCTTCACCATTTTTGTAGATTTTTTAAGTCTTTAATATTACAAGCCTTATGGTTTTGCGATTTTTACAACTTTATGAGCTATTAGGCATTTTGGTTGTATTGCGGTTGTAGGTTTGACTTTGCTATGAAACACAAAAAGGGCTGTAAGTTTTACACCCGCAACCCTATTGACCGTTACTTCTATTTGTTTCTTGTCTTTGTTGTGCCCTCCGTCTTCTTCGCAAAGCCAATCCGCCAAAGCCAAACAGCAGAAGCGTGGCCGGTTCGGGGACGGAGGCGACACGGAAGCCTAAATAGCCATGTTCGTCATAAGGGTAATTGTCGTCACGCCATGAAGAATCCAGTAAACCGATAAGGCTACCCATCGCACCTCCGCGTTCAGGGCGAAGAGCAGCGGGATTGTAACTTAAGTCCTCTCCACTCCAATATGGGCTTTCCATCCATTCCATAATATTACCCATCATGTCATACGTGCCGTTAAGTTCTTGTGAGCCGCTACCAACATCCCATGGATCGGGAGAACCAAAGTTCCAGCCGCTCTGTGTAGGTTCAATATCCCCGACAGTTGCCCAAGTTTGCAAATTCGTTTCATTCCAGTAAGCCGCTTTAACCCACTCGTCCTCAGTGGGAAGAAAATAATATGCATCTTTATGGCGATATAAATTCGTGCCACCCCAGGCGTCCACGGCATCCCAAACATCCAGCGAATAGCCGCTTGTACCCTGTGTGCCAATAAACTTGTATGCTGCGGTATGACCAGTACTGGTATTTAGCCAGTTAACAAACTGTGCCACTTCATACCAGCTTACATTGTTCGTTGGGACATGTGGGTCCATCCAATAAGGACTTTCGTTGTAGGCAGATGATGGGCTGCCAACAACCAGACCATAGGAATTACGAAACTTGGTCCACTGCTCGTTTGTGATCTCATAGACGCCAATACGATAACCTTTGCTTGGATCTGTGAACACTCTGCAATGCGAAGAACCCGGTGAATAAGGGCTGATATTTGTCCCATTAGCACTACTCGCATCACCGGAGATATTCACAAAGTCGATTGTGAATTGGTTGGCTCCAGTACCAAAGGTGTCAGTAGTAGCCCAAGCAGCATTCGGTACTGCCAGAACCAGCAGAGAAACTGCACATACCTTCACTAAAACATTGTTTCTTTCCATCATCTTACCCTCCAAGAAAATTACTGATAATTCGCATTACACCGTTGTTAGCTGTCTAAATAGGCGTACAACCAAACAGCCACTGCTGGTAAATCGTTTAGATAGCCAAAACCATCAAATTTTTTGTGGGAGGGAAAAACTTGGCAGGAAACCAAAAAGCTCTCTCACCACTCCTCTTCTGGTAAGCTTAAAACTACAACAACAGACTTACACTTATAATAGTACCCCCCATCTGGAATGTCAAGAAATTTTGTCCTGAAATTTAAGTTTTAGGCAAAATATCCAATATTTTTTCAGACTAATCTTACAAACAAAAAACGCTAAATAGGCTTCGAAATACCTCCTGTTCCACCAAAAAAGCGTTTTTTCTGAAGACGAAAAGGGTTTTCGAAAATCATGAAACAGGCTTCCATATTTTCTTAGACCACATAATTTCTGCTATTTTCAATCACCTTGTCTGTTTCCTTAGAAACATTCAACAGGACATATAATCCTATTACATTTTTTCTTCCAGTTGTCTTATTTGCCGGGCGGCTTTTATCATAGCGAGATAGCCTTTTGCGGGGACGTAATCGGGGATAGAATTTCCCGAGCCAAGGGCGAAACCTTTTGCTATGTCACGGTATAGTCTGCCGTCGGCGAGAACCTTTTCGTAAATTTCATCGGGACTTATCTGGCACAGGATATCTACGTCGATTCCGCCGAGTAAGCCTATTCGCCGGCCGTAGAGTTCTATCCATTTCTCAAAAGGTGCGATCTGGTCTTCATTGGAATGTTTGGCGTCGATTCCGGCATCTATCGCATAGTCCATGATCTCGAATATATTGCCGCAGCAGTGCCAGAGGAAAGGTTTGCCGGTGTTGTGTATCATTGAGATAAGCCTGCGGTACTGCGGTATTATGTGAGTTGTTATTGTCTTCAGTGCCAGCAGTGTGCCGGTCTTAAAACCCAGGTCGTCCCCGAACCGGTAAACGCAAAAATATTGGCTGTAGCGATCGAGAAAGCGCCTCCATATCCGGGCCATCAGGTCGCCGATTTTACGATAAAGCTCGACAAAAAGCTCCGGGTCGTCGGCCTGGAGGTAGCTTAGGTATTCGAATCCTATGAGGTCTTCGCTTATCTCCATAACGCCGTAGCCCATAATTGCTCCATGTCCGGGCAGGATATCGACTATACCCACCTCGAAAGAGACGGTGTCATAAGTCATTTCCTTAAAAAATCGGCAATAGTTAGTATAAAATTCATTCAGGTCGGATTCGTCGCCATCCTGGAGATCGGCAAAAGGTTTGTCGAGTATTTTCTCCATGACGGCGGGGCTTATGTGATGTTCGTAAATCGGCAAACGCGGCGGGCGATTATTTTTTGCCGCAGCAACGATATTTCGATAGTCAGGCTTAAAATCCATAACACAGTTTCGCGTTTAGCCTGCGGGGGTTCTACTCTTCGAAAAGTTCAGGCTCGACGCGTTTATTTTTCTTTTTTCTGGAACACTTCAGCCCCAGATGTTCGCACGCCTGGGTTGTGACTTCTCGGCCGCGCCTGGTCCGGCGCAGAAAGCCTTTTTGCAGCAGGTAAGGCTCCACCACATCTTCGAGGGTATCTTTTTCTTCGCCGAGTGTGGCGGCGATAGCTTCGATACCCGCGGGCCCGCAGTCGTATACGTTTACGAGTGCCCGCAAAAAGGCCCTGTCGAGCTCGTCGAGTCCGAGCGTGTCGATCTGTTCCATCTTCAGGGCGTTTTCAACGATATCGCCGCTAAGAGTGCCGCTGCCCTTGACCTGCGCGTAGTCACGGACCCTCTTTAACAGCCGGTTGGCTACCCGTGGTGTGCCTCGGCTTCTGCCTGCGATAAGTTCAAGCGTGCCATCCTCACAATCCAGTTGCAGCATCCTGGCTGATCGGTTTAGTATCTGCTTTAGTTCGTCCGAACTGTAAAAATCAAGATGATACAGCATGCCGAATCGGCTGCGAAGCGGAGCACTCAAAAGGCCGGCTCTTGTTGTCGCGCCTATCAGGGTAAAGCGCTTCAGCGGAAAATTTATCGTTTTTGCGTGCAGCCCGCTGTCGACGGTGAAATCGACCTTGAAAT
This sequence comes from uncultured Pirellulales bacterium, assembly GCA_964397865.1. Classification (GTDB taxonomy): domain Bacteria; phylum Planctomycetota; class Phycisphaerae; order Sedimentisphaerales; family Anaerobacaceae; genus CAYNKU01. The sequence continues at coordinate 3,569 of CAYNKU010000082.1, forward strand.
CTTCCATGGCCGGATAAATGAATTCCTCCACGGCGGTATTTAGCCGGTGAATTTCATCTATAAAAATTATGTCACCTTCACTGACATTTGTCAGCAGTCCCATTACATCTCCCTGCTTGACCATCGCCGGCCCGGAAGAAGAACGGATCTTCGCTCCCATCTCGTTGGCTACGACATTGGCGAGCGTGGTCTTTCCCAGTCCGGGCGGGCCGTAGAAAAGGATATGTTCGAGGGGTTCAGCTCTTTTTTGGGCGGCGGCGATCGCGATCGAGAGCTTTTCTTTTACATTCGCCTGGCCTATGCATTGGTCCAGTCGGCCGGGTCGAAGGGAGATATTGAAAGTCTCTTCCTGTGGGTTCCTTGCCGCTGCGCTTATAACTCTGTCTATCGCCATAATTATCGTTTTTTAACTTAAATGCTCTCAGACTTCAATTCCCTGTTTTAACCGGTAAACCAGGGGCACAAGTTCCTCGGCCGATTTTATGTCAGGGTGTTTCTTACACGCCAGTTCGATAAGTTCGATCGCCTCGTTTCTTTTTTCGCCCCAGGCAAGAAGGATCTCCAGAGCCTCGGCCTGAAAAGCCTTAAACGCCGCCTGCGTCGATGCCAGCGGTGCAGCATTGAGCGCGAAATCGGAGAGTTTGCCTTTTAATTCAGCTATTATTTGCTGGGCGAGTCTCTTGCCGACCGACGGCAGCAGCATCACGGCTTTTTCGTCGCCGGTTTCTATGGCTGACGCTATCGTAGCTATCGGCATACTCAGCGACCGCAGGCCTTTTTTGATACCTATTCCTTTGACGCTCGTGAACCTTGTGAAAAAGTCGCGTTCGCCGTCATTCAAAAAGCCGACCATCCTCGGTATCAGATTACCTCCGCCGGGAGTGCCCTCGTAGTATTCCATCGTGCACAGTGTTACCTCTGAGCCTATCCTGTCCGACAGGGCGTTTACGCAGTAACCCGGCAGCATGATCTCATAGCTGACCGCGCCTACTTTTACCAGGGCCCTGTCGTTATCGAGACTGATAAGTTTTCCTTCGATACTGGCGATCATAATTTATCACCTGCTGGAATACCGATTCTTTCCAGATAATTCGCGCAGCACATCGCGGCGGCTATGGCATCGGCGACGTCATCAGGTTCGGGCGCCTGCGGCAGCGAAAGTATTGTCTGGATAGTCCTTTGAACCTGCTGCTTCGAGGCCCGGCCGTTGCCGGTGAGTGATTTTTTTATCCGTGTCGCGCTAAAGCTTCTTACCTCGACAGACGCCTCGGCGCACTTTTGCAATATAACACCCCTGGCGTGGCCCATCAGTATCGCGGTTTTAGGATGAGCGTAATGGGAATATAATTCTTCCACCGCCACGATCTCAGGGGCGAACTTTTTCAGCAGCGATTCGATATCGCCGGCGATCTGGTTTAACCTCTCTTCTATCGGCAACTCTGAAGAGGTCTTGAAAGTGCCCGCCTCGATCAGTGCCTCTGCCTCGCCGGTTGAATCGAGTATGGCATAGCCGCAGGTTTGCAGACCCGGATCGATACCGAGTATCCTCATTTTTTCCTCCATACGGTTTCGCTGGGTTTGTCCTCGAGAGTTATACCGATCTGGTCGAGCCTGTCCCTGATGGCGTCGGCGTCGGCAAAATCCTTTTGCTTGCGAGCCGAATTTCGCTGCTCTATCAGGATTTCAACCAGTTTTTCAACCGTTTCACTGTCAGTAGTTCCAGCCTGGGGGTACTCATCTTTAACGATACCAAGGCAGTCGCCTCCTAAAGTATTGAAAAGATGGTCCACAGCGTCGAGGGTCTCTGCGGTTGTATCGGGTTTTTCTAAAGAAGCATTTGCCAGCCGAACCAACTCGAATATAACCGACAGCGCGACGGACGTATTCAAATCATCGTTCATCGCCGCCTCGAATTTTTCGGTCAACCGGGCCAACTGCTCTGCCACGGCCTTATCGACCACACCGGCGGGAGCTTTGGCGATTTGTTTGCGGACGGCCTTGACGGCCTGGGTTATCTTTTCGTAACCGCTTTGCGCTGCGAAAAGCGCCGCGTCTGAAAAATCCAGCGGACTTCTGTAATGGCTGTTAAGAATAAGCTGTCTGATGGCCAGGGGATCGTAGCTTCTGGTAAGTTTTTCGTGAGTACCCTTGAAGGCCTGCTTTAGTGTGATAAAGTTATTGAGGCTTTTACCCATTTTCTGGCCGTTGACCGTTACCATATTATTGTGAATCCAGTAGCGGACAAACTGCACGCCGTTGGCCGCCTCCGACTGGGCGATCTCGCAGTCGTGGTGGGGGAACATGTTTTCAAGTCCGCCGCCGTGAATATCGAATGGTTGCCCCAGATATTTCGTACTCATCACCGAGCATTCCAAATGCCAGCCGGGATAGCCCATACCCCATGGACTCGGCCACTGCATAATATGATTGGGTTCGGCTTTCTTCCAGAGGGCAAAATCAGTGGGGTTCTTTTTATCCGGCGAAACCTCCACACGCGCACCGGCCATCATTTCATCTATAGTCCTGCCGGAAAGTTTGCCATAGTCTTTGAATTTGGAGACGTCGAAATATACCGAGCCGTTCGCTTCGTAAGCATAGCCTTTTTCCAGAAGTGTCTTTACCATTTCTATCTGCTCAACAATATGGCCGCTTGCCCGCGGACTAATATCGGGCCGCAGGCAGTTTAGCATATCCATATCTTCGAAGTAGCTTCGCGTATAAAACGCCGCCAGCGCCATCGGATGCTTTTTCTCTTTTTTAGCCGCCACATCGAGTTTGTCCTGGCCCTCGTCGGCGTCGTCTGTAAGATGGCCGACGTCGGTTATGTTCTGGACGTAATTTACGCTATATCCTAAGTATCGAAGGTATCGCACAAGGATATCGAAGCTGACGTAGCTTTTGGCGTGCCCTAAGTGAGCGTGGCCGTATACCGTGGGCCCGCAGACGTATATTCCGACTGT
>CAYNKU010000082.1:6628-8903 GCA_964397865.1 uncultured Pirellulales bacterium
AACATAGCCGCAGCGGTTGCCGCGATAGCTTCGCCGGCGCCTACTTCTCCCAATCCTTCAGTGGTCTTTGCCTTGACATTTACCGCGGTAAAAGCGATACCTAAAAGCTCGGCTATACATCTTTTCATCTGCCCTTTGTATTGCTCAAGCCGCGGCTCTTCGGCGTGGATGATCAAATCGATATTGACCACCTGCCATTTTGTTTCTTCGAGCTTTTCCTTGACGGCAAGTAAAAGCCCTTTACTGTCGGCGTCTTTGTATTGCGAATCCGTATCCGGAAAGAGCGTACCTATATCGCCCAGGCCGGCTGCGCCGAGCAGGGCGTCGATAACAGCATGCAGTGCGACGTCGGCATCGCTGTGTCCGGCCAGGCCTCTGTGGTAGGGAACGTAAACCCCGCCGAGCATCAGCTTTCTGCCGTCTGCCAGCCGGTGAACATCTGTGCCTATTCCCGTTCGGTATTCTATATCACCCTGGTCTATCACAATACGCCCTTCGTACTTGGCAGATCCGTTCCTGTAATTTTAACCGCTGCCGCCAGAGCCTGACCGAGAGCTTTGAAGATCGCTTCGGCTATGTGGTGGCTGTTCGTTCCGTACGGTACGTTTATGTGAAGGTTGAACCTGCCCGTACTCGAGAAGCTCTTTAGCATCTCCTCGATACACTCGACATCGAAGTCGCCGATTTTCTCCGTCAGGTACCGGACTTTATAAACAAAGCTGCTTCGGCCGGAAAGATCGACCGCGATATTCGCCAGCGCATCTTCCATCGGTACCGAGGCGTGGCCGTATCTGGCGATACCTTTTTTGTCACCGAGCGATTCAAGCAGCGCCTGACCGAGGCAGATAGCTATATCCTCTATCGTGTGATGAGCGTCGATGTGCAGATCGCCTTTTGCCTTGACCGTCAGGTCGATTTTGCCGTGCTTACTGAGGTGTGTCAGCATATGATCCAGAAACCCGACGCCGGTATCGATATCGTATTTGCCGACGCCGTCAAGATCGAGTTCGAGTGTAACGTCGGTTTCTTTGGTCTTTCTCTGAATTTTAGCGGTTCTGTTTGCCATTTGGACATCCTTATTCTGACAGGATTTCTTTCAAAGCCGAAACCAGTTTGTCATTCTGTTCGCTCGTACCTACGGTTATTCTTATTTTATCGACCAGACCCGGCAGGTCAAAGTACCGGACATAAATTCCGTGTTCGGCCAGTTTATCATAAATCTCGCTTGCTGTGTTATTTTTACGCCCCGCAAGCACAAAATTTGCCGAACTATCGGGCACATCGAAGCCAAGCTCGCGAAGCTGCTCTGTCAATTTGCCGCGGTCTTTTTTTATTTTTTTGATATTATCCTTGAAATATCGCTGATCCCTTATTGCCTCTGTGGCGGCGGCTGTCGCCACGGCGTCGACGTTATAGGAATCCTTGACTTTCATCAACCCGGCGATCAAATCGCTATTGGCGATCGCGTATCCGAACCGCATACCGGCCAGCGAGTAGCCTTTGCTCATCGAGCGAAGAATTATCACGTTATCGAAATCGTTTACCAGGCCCGCGCAGTTATTTTCCGCGAAATCCACATACGCCTCATCTATCAGCAGTACGCCTTTTAGTTCGTCGGCAAGCGAGGCAAGCTCCTGGGCATTTATAAAGCTGCCGGTCGGGGCGTTTGGATTGCAGACAACAGTCAAAGCCGCCCCCGTATCGGCGAGTTTTGCGGGCAGGTTAAACTCCTCGTCAAAAGCAACTTCGATAACCGGGCAGTCCTGCACAGCGGCCAGCACCGGGTAAAGCGAATACGTCGGCACAGGATAGGCAACCGCCCTTTCCCTATCACAAAAGGCCCGTATGGCGATATTCAATATATCATCTCCGCCGTTGCAGCAGATAATTTCATCGACTGCGACGTTATTTAGCTTCGCCGCCGCCTCACGAAAGATATTGCCGAGAGGGTCGGGATATCGCCGTATCTTTTCGGGACTGATCGAAGCGATGGCCTCCAAAACCCGCGGTGAAGGCGGATACGGATTCTCATTGGTATTGAGCTTGATTATATCCGTTTTTTTCGGCCGAAAACCGGGGGTGTAGCCCTCAGCCTTTTCAATATTGTCCCTGAAATATCCCATAGTTTCTCCGGAAAAAATCCTGGATTAAGATTATAAGGCTATTTTAAGGACTTGTAAATAAATTAGGTTTCGTTTTTGGTTGAGCGAGGACAAGGCTGGCAAGGAAGTAAAACGCAGGCCTACTGGTTGGTAGGTCGAATTTTACTGACGCC
>CAYNKU010000083.1:0-3688 GCA_964397865.1 uncultured Pirellulales bacterium
TCCTTTGTCAACTGTCCGCCTGTTTCGACGGCGCCGGTGAAAAAGCCGACCGTTGCCTCGGTGACATCCTTAACGGGCTCTTTCGTTATCAGTTGTGCGACGGGGTCGTCGAGGCTGCCGCGAATTCGGAGTCTGGTGAGCTTGTTTTTCAATTCCACAAAAAGATTCACTATCGGAATATTTTTTAAAAAACCCTGCAGCTGCCGCATCGGAACCGCTATAACGTTAATATCTATCTGCCTGGTCCGCAGGTTTACCTTCCCTCCCGGCTCGGCCTCGACCGCCCCGAAGCGGTTGGCAATGTGGCCGCTTTTAATAGTCAGTTCGCTGCCGTTAAAATCAAAGGACGCCTCGGCATCGGAGGCGCTTAGCGGGTCGATGACCGCCAGGCCCATAGTCCTGAATATCCCCGCTAATATGGGGAAACTCGTGACATCAGCGTCATCGATAAATATGCCGGCGCTGCCCCGGAGCCGGCCGGGTGTGTTCGCATCGGTTTCAAAGGACAATTGAAACGCTCCATTTCCTTTTTTGAATTTTCTTTTGCCGGCGGTTGGTTCGGTCAGTCGGGCAAGGTTAATTTTTTCGCCTGTTATTTGTCCCGTGAGCTGCCTGGTCAAATCCGGCTTTTTAACTACGTGCAAATTGCCCGTGACAACGCCGTCAAAAAAAGCTGCCGAGAAATTCTCTATTTGATAACGGTCGCCGCCGAATTTAATTATCGCGTCGGCGTCGGTGGCGATCAAAAGGTTTTGCCGGTATATAGAACAGCCGCTCAGCTTCACCGGGCCGGTGAGGCGTAATGAGGTGCGATCGCTTAGTCTGCCTTTTATTTCGAGACTCGCGGATATATCGCCGCTGGCGTCGTAAGAATCGCCAAGACCCATAAGTTTGAGAATCGCTGTACTTTCGATCCTGCTGAAACTGCGATTTATCCAAAGCGAAAGGTCACTCTCGGATGTGGCGTAATTGATGGTGCCGCTGATCGATAAACAATCGCCGGTGTTAGGGTCGCTTTGCGTGAAGTTTATCGGAAGCGCGGCGTCGGCGGCCGCGAGATAAGGCGGCAAAACCAATAAAGCCGTAAATACAGCCGCCTTTAGAACGGCCGGGGTAAAAAATTTATTCTTTCGAGTCATTTTCCAAATCTGAAATAATACCAAAACCGCTTTATGTAAATCGGCAGTTTGCCTGTTTTTGGTATACGTCAATATACCACCGGCAGTTAATGATTGTAAAGAGTGTCGATCCATTTATAATAGCCGGGTGAAAAATATATGCTTTAATCGATGACAGTTCAAGATCACTTATGGAGGCCCATAATGAAAAAAAGAAGGATTTTTTCGGTAACACGATTTAGCGGATTATTACTTGCTGCGGCTGTTATTTTCGCGGCAATGGCCCCGGCCGCCCGGGGCAGGGAATACAACGGCCCTTACCAGGGCCAGTATCTAAATCGCGCGGCGTTTCCTCTCGGCGGGATCGGCGCTGGGATGATCTGTATCGAAGGCACCGGCGCGATCAGTCACGTTTCGGTTCGCAATAAGCCGGAAATTTTCAACGAGCCCTGCATTTTTTCGGCGATCTGCGTAAAAGGCGCAGCCAATGTCGCCAGGATTCTCGAAGGGCCTTTGCCCAAGTGGAAATACTTCGGAAATCCCGACAGCGGCAACGGCTCGTCCGGCAAGACTTTCGGCCTGTCGCGATTCGATAAGGCGATCTTTCGGACGCGTTTTCCATTTGCAAAAATAACTCTCGCAGATGACAAGATACCGCTGAAAGTCACCATCACGGCGTGGAGTCCTTTTACACCGCCCGATGCGGACGATTCGAGCCTGCCGGTCGCCGCCCTCGAATACACTTTCACAAATCCGACGGATAAGACCATCGAAGCGGTCTACTCTTTCAACAGTCGAAACTTCATGGCGGCGCCGAGGGTACCGGGGACGCCTCCACCGGTGCGCGATTACAAGACTATGAAAACCGAAAACGGTTTTATTCTTTATCAGCCCGCGCAGGCCAACCGCCCCGCTGTCGAGGGAGCATTCGCGGCCTTTGTGGATACTGCCGACGCCAAGGTCAACTGCGCATGGTTCAGGGGCAGATGGTTCGACGCATTGACTATGGCGTGGAAGGATGCGCAGGACGGAAAATGCTATGAAAAAGCTCCGCTCACCGACGGCGATCCCAGTCCCGGCGGGACGATATTTGTCCCCCTGAAGATCGAACCTGATGAACAAAAAACCGTCAGGCTTATGCTCTGCTGGTATGTCGGCAAAACCGATATGCGGCTGGGTAAAGACTGCGAGGGCGGGCAATGCGCTGATAATGCCGTGTCTTGTCCGGCGGGAAGCTGTCCGCAGACCCACACTCCCTGGTATGCCGGTAAGTTCAAGGACATTGACCAACTCGCCGATTACTGGCGGAAAAATTATGACAAGCTTCGCGAAAAGAGCAGGGCTTTCAGCGATTGTTTTTACGATACGACATTGGCCGATGAGGTCATCGAGGCGGTCGCGGCGAATTTGACTATCCTGAAATCGCCGACCGTCCTGCGTCAGGTCGACGGCAGGCTGTGGTGTTTCGAGGGCTGCTGCGATGCGACAGGCTGCTGCCATGGCTCGTGCACACACGTCTGGAATTATGCCCAGGCGATACCGAACCTTTTCCCGACTCTTGAGCGAACGCTTCGGCAGACCGAGTTTAACGAATCCCAGGACGAAAGGGGTCACCAGCAGTTCAGGTCGGCGCTGCCTATCAGGCCGCTGCCTCACGACGCCGACGCCGCGGCGGACGGCCAGCTCGGCGGGATAATGAAGGTTTACCGCGACTGGCAAATCAGCGGCGATACCAAATGGCTAAAAAGTATCTGGCCGAAGGTAAGGAAAAGTTTGAATTACTGCATCGAGACCTGGGACCCGCAGCATTTTGGAGTACTATCAGAGCCTCATCACAATACCTATGATATCGAATTCTGGGGGCCCGACGGGATGTGCAGCAGTTTTTATTTAGGGGCGTTAAAGGCCGCCTGTGAGATGGGCAAAACTCTCGATGATGATATTGCTCTGTATCAGGGCCTGTATAAAAAAGGCGCAAAATTCGTCAACGAACAGTTATTTAACGGCGAATATTTCTACCAGAAGATCCAGTGGAAGGGCCTGCGGGCGGAAAATCCCACCGAGGTCAAGAGTATGATGGTCGGCAAATATTCTCCCGAGGCCGTAAAGCTGCTGGAAAAAGAAGGGCCTAAATACCAGTACGGCACGGGCTGTTTGTCCGATGGAGTACTCGGGGCCTGGATGGCTGAGCTATATGGCCTCGGTGATATCCTTGAAGAGGAAAAAATCGCAAGCCACCTCGCAAGCGTACACAAGTACAATCTCAAAAAAGACCTCACCGAGCACGCCAATCCGCAAAGACCGACGTTTGCCCTGGGCACCGACGGCGGGCTGCTGCTTTGCTCCTGGCCCAAAGGCGGGATGCTGAGCCTGCCCTTTGTTTACAGCGACGAGGTCTGGACGGGTATCGAATACCAGGTGGCATCGCATCTGATATTGAAGGGCAAGGTCGAAGAGGGCCTTGAGATCGTTCGCACCTGCCGGGACCGCTACGACGGCCGGGTGCGTAATCCCTTTAACGAATACGAATGCGGTCACTGGTACGCCAGGGCGATGTCTTCCTATGCCCT
>CAYNKU010000083.1:3788-6041 GCA_964397865.1 uncultured Pirellulales bacterium
TTAACGAATACGAATGCGGTCACTGGTACGCCAGGGCGATGTCTTCCTATGCCCTATTGCAGTCACTAAGCGGCGCCCGCTACGACGCCGTCGAAAAGATTCTCTATCTCGAGCCGAAGATCAAGGGCGATTTCAGGAGCTTCCTATGCACCGCCGGCGGCTACGGCACGGTAGGCGTCAAAAACGGCAAAGCTTTTCTTGAAGTAAAGCACGGCAAAATCCCGGTCAGCCAGATCAGGTATTTACCCAATTGACCGCTCTTGCAATGAAAGGTTTCCTGTTGTATAATTCGGTTTTTGGAATTAAAGAGAGGACATAATGGCTAAGATCACAAAGCTCGATGATATTGTCTCGCTGTGCAAAAGGCGGGGCTTTATTTTTCAATCGAGCGAGATTTACGGCGGGCTGGCGAGCTGCTATGACTATGGGCCGCTGGGCGTGGAACTGAAAAATAACGTCAAAAAGGCGTGGTGGAAATCGACCGTCCAGATGCGCGACGATATCGTGGGTCTGGATTGCAGTATCCTGATGCACCCCTTGGTATGGAAATCTTCCGGGCACGCCGACAAGTTCGCCGACCTGATAGCCGAATGCAAAAAGTGCAATACGAGGACCCGCGTCGATCATCTCGCCGACCATGAAGAAGAACATACCGAGCACATTTCGATCGATGCGGCGATGGAAAAGCCTCACGATCTATCCAACAAGGTCTGTCCGAAATGCGGCGCGGTGGGCCGGTTCACAGAACCCATGCCTTTTAAGCTGATGTTCGAGACACAGATGGGGGCGAATGTCGATGACTCGATGACGCTGTATCTGCGGCCCGAGACCGCCCAGGGTATTTTCGCGAATTTCAGGAACGTGCTCGATACCACGAGGGTAAAAGTGCCATTCGGGATCGCCCAGATCGGCAAGAGCTTTCGCAACGAGGTGACCACCAAGGCTTTTACTTTCAGAACGCGCGAATTCGAGCAGGCGGAGATCGAATTTTTCTGCGAACCCGGCACCGATGAAGACTGGTACGAACATTGGAAAAAGGCCCGCTTCGACTGGTACCTCGATCTGGGACTGAAAAAAGAGAACCTGCGGTTTAGAATGCACGATCCCGACGAACTGGCGCACTACGCCAAGGCCTGCGTCGATGTCGAATATAAATTTCCCTTCGGCAGCGGCGACTGGCAGGAACTCGAAGGCATCGCCAACCGTACCGACTTCGACCTGCGTCAGCATCAGCGTGGAATGAGGACGCTTAACAGTTGGTTCGAAAACGGCTGCGACCTGGCAAAGATAGAACTAAAAGACGAAGACCCCGAATACCATAAAGGGCCTTTGTCGTTTTTCGATGAGAAGCAGAAAAAGCGGTATATACCTTATGTCATCGAACCCAGCGCCGGCATCGACCGCAGTACGCTGGCATTTCTCGTCGACGCTTACGATGAAGAAGAAGTAAAAGGCGAAACGCGAAATCTGCTGCGGTTCCATCCGGCCCTGGCGCCGACAAAAGTGGCGGTCTTTCCGCTGGTGAAAAAAGACGGCATGCCCGAAATCGCGCGGAATATCTGCAAAGACCTTAAAAAATATTTCACCTGTTTCTACGACCAGGCCGGCGCCGTCGGCAGACGCTACCGCCGACAGGATGAGGCAGGAACCCCCTACTGCGTGACCGTCGACGGCGAAACCCTGGAGGATAGTACCGTAACCGTTCGCGACCGCGATTCGATGGAGCAGGTCCGAGTCACGACTAACTCGCTGCTCGGTTACCTGCGGCAAAAACTGGAGGCTTGATAATGATAGTCGATAAAATCGAAAATGCGCATCTCTATTCGAATCTTTTTCCGAATCTTGCCAGAGCGCTTGAAGTATTGAAAAATACCGACTTATCCGAAAAGGCCGACGGACGATACGATATCGACGGCGATAATCTTTTCTATTTCGTCCAGCGGTATACCACCAAACCCATCGAACAAGGCAAACTCGAGACCCATCAAGATTATATCGATATACAGTTTGTGGCATCCGGCGAGGAGCTTTTGGGCTATGCACCACTTGACGACCTTGAAGTTACAGAACGTTACAATCCGGAAAAAGACGTTGCCTTTTACAAAACGCCGGCGAATCTGACGCCGGTAAATTTATCCGCCGGGATGTTCTGCGTTTTATATCCTGCTGATGCGCACATGCCCGGCTGTCAACTAAACCAACCAGCACAAGTTCTAAAAGCGGTAGTAAAGGTAAAAATAAATGTCGACTAAT
>CAYNKU010000083.1:6051-8869 GCA_964397865.1 uncultured Pirellulales bacterium
TCACTGACGGTAACGGGTATGGTGCGGGCCGACGAACGAAGTCCCGGCGGGGTGGAATTAGCCGTCACCGCCGCCGAAGTGATCTCCGCTGCCGCCGATTATCCGATAACACCGAAATCACACGGCGTCGATTTTCTTCTAAAGCACAGACACCTGCACCTGCGATCACAGGGCCAGTGGTGCATCGCCAAAATACGTCACACCGTAATCGACGCTATCCGCAGGATCTTCAACGATAACGGCTTTACTCTCATAGATACGCCGATCTTCACCGACATGGTCGGTGAGGACAAGATGTCTCTTTTCGAGGTCGATTATTTCGGCAGCCCCATCAACCTCACTCAGACCGGCCAGCTTCACGTCGAATCGGCCGCAATGAGTTTCGGCAAGGTTTACTGTTTCGGGCCGACATTCCGCGCGGAAAAAAGCAAAACCCGCAGGCACTTAACCGAGTTCTGGATGGTCGAGCCGGAGGTCGCGTTTATCGATCTCGATGGCCTGCTGGAACTGGCGGAAAATTTCGTCTCGTTTGTAGTCCGCCAGGTTCTCGAAAAGAACACCCCGCAGCTCGAAACAATCGGGGCCGACATCAACGCTCTGGAGAATATCACGCCGCCATTTTACCGGCTCACCTATACCGAGGCCGTCGATATCCTAACCGGTGACAGGACCACGGAATTTCTCGCCAAGCAATTACAAGACCTGCAAAACCGCAAAAGCGAAATAGAAAACAGGATCGCCGAACTGGAAAAAGCCCAAACCGGCCCCGTAAAACAGTGGAAGAAAGACAAGATCGCCGCTGAACTTATCGAACTGAATACCGAACTGACGGAAGTAAATACCATGATCGAAAATAATCCGAAACACGCCAGGCTGGCCGCGGAATTTCGCTGGGGCAAGGACCTGGGCGGCTCGGACGAGACGATTATCTCACGGATGCACGATAAGCCCGTATTCGTCACGCATTATCCCAAGGAAGCCAAAGCGTTTTATATGAAGACCGACAGGGGTAACGAAAAGGTGGTACTAAATTTCGACCTGCTCGCACCGGAAGGCTTCGGCGAAATCATCGGCGGCTCGGTCCGGGAAGACGATTACGACCTGCTGGTCGAACGAATCGAAGAGATGGACCTCAATATCGAAAACTACAACTGGTATCTCGACCTTCGCAAATACGGCTCGGTTCCTCACGGCGGTTTCGGGCTGGGGGTCGAAAGAACCGTCGCCTGGATAACCAATGAAAAACATATCCGCCAGTGCATCGCGTTTCCGCGAATGATGGATAAAATTTATATCTGATATGCTCCCTCTTATGGCTGACTGGACGATACAGAAACTCCTGAACTGGATCACGCGATACCTCACCGAAAAGGATATCGATTCGCCGCGATTGAGCGCCGAGATGCTGCTAAGTGAGGTCCTCAGCCTCGAACGCATCGAATTGTATACCTGTTTCGATACGGTCGTCGAAAAAGAAAAACTGGGCAAACTTCATCAGCTCGTAAAACGCGCCGGCGAAAAAGAACCTGTTGCCTATCTCATCGGCAGATGCGAATTTTACTCACTCGAAATATCGCTCGATAACAACTGCCTTATCCCCCGGCCGGAGACCGAACTGCTGGTCGAAAGGGCTGTCGAATTTCTGCGCACCCGCAGCGGCAGGCAATCGGTTTGCGAATTATGCACCGGAAGCGGATGCGTAGCGACGGCGATCGCGAAAAATTTCCCCTCGGCTGATATCATCGCAACCGATATAAGCCAGGCCGCCCTTTCGGTTGCGAAAAAAAATGTCGAAAACCACGGCCTCGGCGCCAGGGTCAGACTTTTAGCCGGCGATCTTTTCGAGCCGGTTAAAGTTGAAACACCCGCCCGGAAGTTCGACCTTGTAGTCTGCAACGGACCATACGTCTCGGAAAGTGAATACGAAGCGCTCGACGAAAATATAAAAAACCACGAACCCGCCTCGGCCCTGCTGGCGGGTGTCGACGGCCTCGATGTCTATCGCAAAGTCATCGCGCACGCCGGCGATTTCCTAAAGGACCGAGCCGCTATTATGCTGGAGATCGGCTCAACACAGGCCGGGGAGATTAAAACGCTGTTCGAGCAAACCGGGGATTTCGGTGATATCAGGATCGTAAAAGATTTCCAGAATCTCGACCGTCTCGTTATTGCCGGCCGCTGCCGGAGTCAGTAAGATATTATGGTCTTGATATTATAGCCTTTTAGTTTTTCCCTGCCTGCCAGGTCGGTCAGTTCGATCAGGAAAACCACCGCTTCGATTTGTCCGCCTATTTTCTCTATAAGTTTGCACGCCGCCGCCATTGTCCCGCCGGTAGCGAGCAGATCGTCTATCATCAGAACCTTCGCGCCCTCAGTAACCGCGTCATTGTGCACTTCGAGGGTATCTACGCCGTATTCGAGATCGTAAGTTACGCTTTCGGTTTCGTACGGGAGTTTGCCTTTTTTACGGATGGGAATAAAGCCCGCCCCAAGCTCTTTCGCTGCGGCGCAGCCGAATATAAAACCCCTTGCCTCGACAGCCGCGACATATTCGATGCCGCTTTCGGTAAAATCGCCGCACAGCGCCTCGACCGCGCGGGCAAAGGCGCTTCGGTCAGCCAGCAGAGGCGTTATATCACGAAACAGTATCCCCTTTTTCGGCCAGTCGGGTATATTGCGGATATACTTTCGAAAATCCGTTTTTCCTTCGATCATTAACCGCTCCTTTTTCAGTACATAATCAAACCAAAAACGCAAACGCCGCCCAAAGCGGTCTGATTATCTTCGAAAAAGCAATGAAATGCAAGATTTATTAGCC
>CAYNKU010000084.1:0-8780 GCA_964397865.1 uncultured Pirellulales bacterium
CCTCCGTCGGTTACTTCGAAATCACGGTCCATACCGTGTTCTTTCAGTCCGAGGGAGTTTAGTACGCCGTCACGGGAGGTCAGGAAAAGAACCGGATGTTTCGGTGCGACCCGGTCGAGCTCGGCTTTGGTGGGATATCTTCTTTCGCGAATCCTGGTAACAAAAACTCTTTCCACAACGATCCACTCGCCCTGCGGAACCACTTTGGTTCGTTGTTTGACGTAATCGAGAACGTCCTGGATCGTGTTCATTTCCGAAATTTTGTATTCCACTTCCGCGGCGCAGGCCCAATTGGAGTGGGCGTGAGAATCGATAAGACCGGGAAGAACCATCCTGCCCTTGAGGTCTACTATTTCGGTGCGCGGGCCTTTGAGCTTGATTACCTGATCGTTGTCTCCAACAGCTACGATAGTATTGCCGGTTATCGCCATCGCCTGGCGGATGGAAAACGATTCGTCAACCGTAACTATTTTGCCGTTATAAACAATTAAATCGCAGCCGCCCGCGGCCCGCAGGTCAGCCAGTGCCAGTTCACAAAATGTGCCGGCACTTAAGGCCAGAAATGTTCTTCGTTTCATCGGTCTTTAACCCTAAAAGAAATAGAAAGTACAAACTCAATTAAAAAAACGGCCAAATCTTGCGTGAAAGGCTTTTCCAGGCTGGTAATTATAACCGATTTTGCGGTAAATAGCAATCTTCTTTTGGAAATTCGGCGCCAAACCCCCGCTTTCTGAGCCGGAGCTGTCGGTTAACTCTGCTGCTCGACGTCTTCGTCTTCGCTTTCAGCCCTGATCTTTTCGATAAGTTCCAGCAGTATTCGGGCGGAAGCATCGTTTTTGAAGCTTTGAGCCGCCGATTCCAAAGGCACTGTCGCCTCATCGAGTTTGCCGATACCGAGGAGCTGATAGCCAAACAGAAGCTGCAAATCGGAATCGTGGCTAACTATACGTGCCCTGGAAGCAAGCCGGTCGATCTGCTCAGAAAGAATCGCCTGGTCTTCGTAGAGACCGCGAGGAAAGAAGATACCTTCTTTATCAGGCTCGACTTTGCTCAGGGCGTCGCGAAGGACTTCGGCGGCCTTATCGTATCGGCCGTCGGCAAAAAGGGCCTGGACATAAGTAAAGGGCAGGATTATGTCTTCAGGCGCATTAGTGATCGCGTCTTTGAACCTGTAGGCGGCGGTTTTGTAATCGCCCGATTCGAACGCCTTGACCCCTTCGTCGAAATAGCGGTCGGCACTGGTTTCCGGGGCAGGTTCTTTCGCGGCTTCCTGCGCCATTCTTTCGCGGACATCGGCAAAAGTATGCTCATCGACAGGCCTGATGCCCGAGGCGGTCTCGACCGTGGTCGTGCCGTCACTGTAATTGTAGGTGTAGTAGTTGTAAGTGTCGCCGCCGGACTCGTAAGCCGTCGGGTAATAGCCGTACCACGAGTAAGGATGCCAGCCGTACCAGTAGTAGCGGACATAGTTGTAATCCCAGGGCCAGTATCCACCGAGACTGACAAAAATGTGTCTGCGGTGATAGTAAGGATAGACATAGCTATACCTGAAATAAGAACCTCGTCGGTAATACACCGGATAGCGGTAACTCGGCCAGACTACTCTGCGATAGATCGGCCTGTGACGATAACCGGAAATATACCTGCGGTGATGACCGCGCCTGTAAATACCGGAGCCGCCCAGATTCAGACTGATAGAAAGTCCGCTGCCGTCACGGCGACCATCGCGAGTTCCCGAATGCCGCGAGCCGCGAGTGTTCGTGTGACTGCCGGTTCTGTCTGTCGTAACAACACCGCGCCTGTAATCGGATGTGCCGGTTGTTCTGGGACTGCGGGGTACTACGGTTCGTGAAGTCCTGCCTGAACGCGGGCTTGAAGTTCGTCCGCCGATAG
Organism: uncultured Pirellulales bacterium; assembly: GCA_964397865.1. Taxonomy (GTDB): domain Bacteria; phylum Planctomycetota; class Phycisphaerae; order Sedimentisphaerales; family Anaerobacaceae; genus CAYNKU01. The sequence continues at coordinate 1,894 of CAYNKU010000084.1, forward strand.
AACCTCTTCTTCGGCCAGGCGGATTCAAATTATTTATGTTCGTCGCAGGCGCTCGGCCGTGGCGAGTACCTATAGTCGTCGAGCCAAAGCTCCGCGGTCTTGTGCTAAATGAATTATTGAAGCTTCTTGTAAAACCGCCCCGGCTCCGGCTACTCCGAGAGGGCGACCCTGATCGAAAACTCCTGCGGCCGGCCGAAGCTGAGTTCATCGTCATCCCGCCGGTAGAGCTCGGCCTCATAGTCATTCCGCCGGTAGAGCTCGGTCTTACTTTCATCCGGCCGGTCGATGATGGAACTTTTGCCGCGGCCCGGGACGAAGACCTTGCTGTTCTCGCGCCCCTGACCGCTTTAGCGGCCCTTGCGGCAAAAGCGGGCTCAGCTAAAAAAATCAAGCCTATACATATCACAAAAATTATCTTTATTCGCTTTAGATTGACAGGAGTTTTCATTTTCCGGCCTCCTTTCATCCAGCCTTAAACGATATTTTTGCCACCTTCAGAGATGAGTACTTATCCTATCATTAATTGTACTTGATTGTCTATTAACTTGTTTCTCAAACACGGCCTTTTTATCGGCCCAATCTTTCATACTTATTTTAATGCTAAACAGTTCTATTTGTCAAATGTTTTTTAGAAAAAATGTTTGATAATCGAAGTGTTTTACAAGGGAAATAGCCGCAAAAAACGGCTGCTTTACTGTAAGACCAAATATAACAAGAGTTTAGGTTCAATGAGGAGTGGTGGCTCGTTCAGTAAAAATTCTCGAAATGTCACCCTACTCCAGAAATTCGAGGATATCGCTGAGCGAATCCAGTACCTCTACTCCGCAGGATTCGAGCTTTTGTCGCTGCTGGTGACCATCGGCGATCGAAAGGCAGTCTGTTCCGATGGCGTCAGCCACCTCGAAATCGTGCGTGGTGTCACCGATGAGTAAAACCTCACGGGCCTCATAAGCCATCTCGGCAAGAAGTTTTCGGCCGGTTTTGAGCTTACTGTTGGCGAAATAGTCCTCCAGGCCCACAATCTTTATGAAAAACGCCTTGGCGTTGAAAAAATCCACTACTTCTTCGAGTTTCGCCTGATGATAAGCTGAAAGTATCGATTGGGTGAGGCCTTTTTCCGATATCGAAGAAAGTACCTTGATCGCGTTTTTCTGCAGGCTGCATTCGAACTGGAGCTTTTCATACTCGGCTATGAATTCATCGGCGATGGCCTCATACGGCTCGACCGAGAAATCGAAGCCGATCCTGCGGTAATAATCCTCGACGGGAAAATCGAAGTCCTGTCGGTATTGCCCTGCCGTCACGGCCGTCATGGAGCGCTTTTTGAGCATTTTATTGAGGATTTTCACGCACACCCGGTTATCGTCAACCAGGGTGCCGTTCCAGTCCCAGATAATATGTCTGTATTTTTTCAAGTCCATCACCGCCGATTATGCCTTACGAGGCCCGGGTTTGTCAAAAGGATAAAAATGCTTGCTAAAAAGGCCTTTTGCGGGTATCCTGCGGCTTTTCGGTAGTTGTTAGGACTTGTAAACCCTTATTTAGGAAGTTCTCGATGAATATGTCTATGAAAAACCCCGGTCTGTCGGAACTGGACGAACTGTGCGTCCAAACGATTCGATTTTTGTCAGTTGACGGCGTACAAAAGGCCAAAGCGGGCCATCCCGGCATGCCTATGGGTATGGCGCCGGCGGCTTATGTGCTCTGGACAAAGCACTTAAAGCACAACCCCGCAAATCCGCTCTGGCACAACCGCGACCGCTTCGTACTCTCGGCCGGCCACGGTTCGATGCTGCTTTATTCGCTGCTTTATCTGACCGGTTACGATATGGACCTCGAAGATTTAAAGAATTTTCGCCAGTGGAAGAGTAAGACCCCCGGCCATCCCGAATACAACCCCGCCCTTGGGATTGAAGTCACTACCGGCCCTCTCGGCCAGGGCGTCTCCAACGCGGTCGGTATGGCAATAGCCCAGAAGTACCTCGCCTCTATGTTCAACCGCGAGGGTTTTCCCGTGATCGATTATGACATCTATACCATTGTCGGTGACGGCTGTCTCGAGGAGGGTATCTCTTCGGAGGCCTGTTCGCTGGCGGGCCACCTGGGCCTGGATAATATGATCGTTATTTACGATGATAACCATATCACTATCGACGGCGATACGGAATTGTCCTTTACCGAGGATGTCACCAGACGCTTCGAGGCTTACGGCTGGTATGTCCAGGAAGTCGGCGGCGATGGAAACGATATGGCCGCCTTCGAAAAGGCCCTGATTAACGCCAAAAACGAAAAAAAGCGTCCCGCGATCATAAAGCTGCGAACGCACATCGCCTTTGGCTGTCCGAATAAGCAGGATACGGCCGCAGCCCACGGCTCACCGCTCGGAGACGATGAGATAAAACTCACCAAGGAAAAATTCGGCTGGGACGGCGAAAAAACCTTCTACGTACCTGATGAGGTACTAAGTCATATGCGAAAAACCCTCGACAAAGGCAAACATGCCCAGGGCGAGTGGGACAAAATGTTCGACGAATACGCAGCCGCTCATCCCGAACTGGCCGCGCGGTTCCGTGACGCCGCAGCGGGTAAACTCGGTATCGATCTCGACGAAGTTCTGCCGAAATTCACCGCTGATACCCCCGTCGCCACACGATCGGCTTCAGGTAAAACGCTCGATGCTGTTATGCCGAAACTGCCTATGATACTGGGAGGCTCGGCCGATCTGACGCCGTCGAACAATACTCGCTTCGAGGGCGTCAAAGATTTCCAGGCAGACGCCGGGGACGGCAGGTACATCCGTTACGGAGTCAGGGAGCACGCTATGGGCGCGATACTTAACGGTATCTCGGTCAGCGGAATGCTAAGGGCGTACGGCGCGACTTTCCTGGCGTTCTCGGATTATATGAGGCCCGCGATCCGCATGGCGGCCCTGTCAAAATATCCGAGCATTTTCATTTTCACCCACGACAGTATCGGTATCGGCGAAGACGGGCCTACCCATCAGTCGGTCGAGCATTTCCCGGCGCTTCGGGCGATTCCAAATCTGACGGTTATTCGTCCCGCCGACGCGAACGAAACGGCCGCTGCGTGGAAATATATTCTCGAAAATAACTCCGGGCCTGTTGCGCTGCTTCTTACCCGCCAGAAAGTTGAAACCATCGACCAGGAAAATTACGCTGCTGCTTCGAACCTTGTCAAAGGCGCGTATGTACTAACAGGTGACGATGAGCCGGATGTGATCCTGATCGCGACCGGTTCGGAAGTCTCGGTAGCAATGGCCGCTTATGAAAAGCTCACCGCCGAGGGTATCAAGGCCCGCGTTGTCAGTATGCCGAGCTGGGAACTGTTCGAGCAGCAGGACAAAGCATATAAAGATTCGGTATTGCCGGGCGATGTCAAGGCGAGGGTCGCTATCGAAGCCAACGTCGAACTGGGCTGGAGCAAATATCTCGGTGAAAAAGGTATCTTTATCGGCATGTCAACTTTCGGCGAGTCGGCACCCGGCAGCGTTTGTATGGAGAAGTTCGGCATAACCGCTGAAAAGGCTGTCGAGGCCGCCAAAAAGGTGATGACAAGTTGATAACCGGATTCTCATAAAAAGATTTACCAATAACGGCGACATCGCTGACAAAGACGATGCCGCCGTTTGGTTTTTTTTGATATTATTGGCACTGCCGTGTATCTCAAATGCGATAAGACTGTTGCGAAAATCATTTCGCGTCTAAAGGCTGAAAAGACCGACGAGCGGGTCTGCAAGGTCGCGGGCACATGGGGTTCCTTTGGCGCGATGCTGACGGCCTTTATCCGGCAGCAAATCAAAAAACCGATCCTCTATCTCTGTCCGCACATCGACGACGCCGACAGGATCGCCGACGATCTGCACACCTTCGGCGCCGAAGGCGTAGAGGTCTTTCGGGCATGGCAAGGCCGGGAAGAATTTGCCGACGCTACCGACGAGATCAGGTCGGAAAGGCTGCGGGTGATCCTTAAGATTTTGTCAGGCCAAAGGGATTTTATTGTCACCGCTCCTGTTCAGGCCCTTTGTCAGCCGATTCCCGGCCCAAAAGCCTTCGAGCAAAGTTCGTTGAAGCTAAAGATAAACGGCAATTCATCGCCCGAACAAATCATTTCATGGCTCGTCGATAACAGTTTCGAGCGGGTCGAAGCCCTCGATATGCCGGGGCAATTCGCCCGCAGAGGCGGTATCGTCGATATTTACGCCCCGCTTGCAGGCGATAAGATAATTTCCGGCAGTAAGGAAAATATCCCTGCCGAGGGCGCAGAGGCGATAAGGATCGAGTTCTTCGGCGATCGCATCGAGAGTATCCGCGAAATAAATCTCGATTCGCACCGCTCAACCTCACAGATCGAAAGTATAAGAATCCTTTCAACTCTTTCCGCCGGCGGTGAAGATACGAAAAAGCTTTTCCTCGACATCCTTCCCGAAGATACGATAATAATATTTGAAGAGCCGAACGATATCGAAGAAGTTGCATCGGTTTTTCTCGAACGGATCGATCAGCCCCAAAAGCTTTACAACTGGCAGAGAATTTACCGCGCCGCCCGCGATTTCACCTGTCTGCACCTCTGTAGATTCAGCGGCGCCGACGCGGAAGATTTTCTAAAGCTCGATATAAAAAGCGTCCAGCAGTTCCAGCGCCGCGGCACCTCTGCCTGGGCGGGACACAAGGAATCGCTGGAGAAACTGGTTCAGTTGGCGGCAAAGGGCAAAGAGGTCCTGCTCTACTGCGAAAGCGGCGCCGAGATCAAAAGGCTAAAAGAGATCCTGCGTCAAAGCTGTGATAAACTGCCGGAGAATCTTAAATTACTCGACGGCTTCATTCACCAGGGTTTTGCCGTGGATTCGCTCGACGCGATCGTGATAACTCATCACGAGCTTTTCGGCCAGTTCCCGCTGCGGCGAAGCCAAAGGCCTCTTCGTCCGAGCGCGCCGGTAGATACGCTCGCCGATTTGAATCCGGGCGACTATGTCGTTCACCTTTCATACGGTGTCGGTAAATTCCTCGGTATCCAGACTATTCGTCAGAAGACCGGGATCAGTGAATATCTCACTATCGAATACGCCGACAAGGTCAAGATACACGTCTCGGTAAATAATATCGCTCTCGTCCAGAAATATATAGGCACAAGTCCTAAAAGGCCGCCGCTTAGCAAGATAGGCTCGAAAAAATGGAACAGGCAAAAAGAGCGGGCGGCCGGGGCGGTACGTGAACTCGCCGACGAACTTCTCCAGCTTCAGGCGCGCCGCCAGGCTATGGGCGGGATCACTTTCGGGCCCGATTCGAGCTGGCAGGTGGAATTCGAAGAATCTTTCCCCTATCAGGAAACGCCCGACCAGATAACCACTGTCGCCGAGATAAAATCCGACATGCAGCAGGCGATCGTGATGGACAGGCTTTTATGCGGCGACGTCGGTTATGGCAAGACCGAACTGGCGATGCGGGCGGCGTTCAAGGCCGTCGAAAATTCAAAGCAGGTCGCTGTCCTCGTGCCGACTACTGTCCTGTGCGTTCAGCACGAAAGAACCTTCACCGAACGCTTTGCGGATTTCCCGGTCTCCATCGAGGCGCTAAATCGCTTCAAGACGACCCGCCAGGCAAGGGAAATAATCGCCGGCGCGAAAAACGGTACCGTCGATATAGTAATCGGAACACATCGACGGCTGAGTGGTGATGGCGGCTTTAAGGACTTAGGGCTTTTGATAATTGACGAGGAGCAGCGGTTTGGCGTCGAACACAAGGAAAAACTGAAAAAACTCCGCTTCGACGTGGACGTTCTGACTATGACCGCTACGCCTATTCCGCGCACGCTTCATCTTTCAATGCTGGGGCTTCGCGATATCAGTTCACTCGGCACAGCGCCTCTCGACCGCCGAAGCGTTGTCACCAATATCACCTCATACAACAGCGAGATTATCAAAAAAGCGGTGATACAGGAACTCAATCGTCAGGGCCAGGTCTTCTTTCTGCACAACCGCGTCAGAACGATCGAAAAAAAGGCGTGGGAACTGCGAAAACTGCTCGCCGACACCGATGTGAAAATCGCCGTCGCTCATGGGCAGATGGCAAAGAGCCAGCTCGAAAAGGCGATGATAGATTTCGTGCTCGGCAAAACCGACGTGCTTGTCTGCACTACGATCATAGAATCGGGTCTGGATATTCCCAACGCCAATACCATTTTCATTAACGACGCCGACAGATTCGGCCTGGCGGAACTCCATCAACTTCGTGGAAGGGTCGGAAGGTACAAACACCGGGCGTACGCGCACTTGCTTTTGCCGAAGTCCAGATCGATCACTCCGCTGGCGGCGAGAAGGCTAAAGGCTATCGAGGAATATTCACACCTCGGCGCGGGTTTTCGGATCGCGCTTAGAGACCTGGAGATCCGCGGCGCCGGCAATATCCTCGGCCAGGCCCAGTCGGGCCATATCCAGTTAGTGGGCTATCAATTATATTGTCAACTACTGGCCGATGCCGTCAGGAAAATTAAAAACGAGCCCGCCGAACCGATACCGACGGCAACGATCGATCCGGGCTTTTCAACTTATATCCCGAAAAATTATATACCCTCCGACCGCCACCGAATGGATGTGTACCGCAAGATCGCGGTGGCAAAAAACAGCGACGAATTAAAACAACTGCGCGACGAACTGACCGATATCTACGGCCCGGAGCCTGAAGAGGTCAAACTGCTGCTAACCCTCACGCAGTTCAGGATAAACGCTGACAAACACCAAATAAAAAGTATAGTCGCATCAGGGCGGAACCTGGTATTTTCATTCAAAACCGGCTGCGCCGACAAAAGCAGAACCCTATTCGCGAACGTAAAGGGTAAAGTCAGCGTCGCCGACGAAAAAACCGTGTACC
>CAYNKU010000085.1:0-8732 GCA_964397865.1 uncultured Pirellulales bacterium
AAACCTTGGCGTGGATCGTCCCCATTTTGCCCGCGCCGACTACCGCTGTACGTATCTTATCCATCGTATCTTCTCTTTTTTCCCGGTCACCTGATCGCATCACTTATGCGATCGCTCTCAATGCCTGAACGTCTCCAGGTATCTGCCGTAACGGTGCTCACTGCTTTTCATTATCGTATCGACCATCGCACGCACATTCTCGTCAAGACCATCCTGTTGTGCCAGCGCTTTGGCGTTTTCCAGAAGGCTTTTGCCGTTACGATTGCGATAAAGATGCTTGTACGCGCCGATGATATTTTGCTGCTGCTGCTCACTGAAGCCCGCCCGAACCAGGCCCCGCTTATTAACTCCCCGAACTTTCGGCGGATAATGACCGCTCACTATCAAAAACGCAGGAACATCATGATTCAACCCCGCCAGCCCTGACGCATAACACCATTTACCGATCGTTATGAACTGATGGAGTAATACCATCCCGCTAAGCCACACACCTGTTTCTATCTTGCAGTGCCCGCTTATCTGAACGTAATTACTCAAAACAATTTTATCTTCGAGCATACAGTCATGACCGATATGAACCCCTATCATCAGGAGATTGTCGTTTCCGATTCGTGTGAACTTCCCCGGATACATGCTCGGATGGATCGTTACCTGCTCGCGGATAGTGTTGCCGTCACCTATAACCAAACCGCCGATCTCAGCCCCAGGGTCGCCGCCCAGTATCTGAGGCGGCGCCCCGATCACACAGCTCGGGAAAAACCGATTTCCCCGCCCGATTGTAACGCCCCTGTAGATAACCACGTTGCTCTCGATTATGGTATCGGCGCCTATCGTAACGCCGCTGTCTATAAAACAATTCGGCCCGACTACCACGCTCTCATCGAGCTGAGCATCTTCACTTACCACCGAACTCGGATGCACCTGTGTCATTTTAACCGCCTTTTACCTCCGCCGGAATCTCAAAAATTACGCAATACTTTAGCGAAGTTGGATGCGTCTTGTCATTCCCGCGAAAGTCGAAGACGCCATAGGCGTCGAAGATGCCTCAGGTGCGGGAATCCAGTATAAAATAGCAATCCCGATGTCGTTTCGGGATACCGCAATTTTAATTTTTAATTTTTGATATTTCAAACTGACCATCGGTCAGTTTGAATTTTATATCTTCTCATCGTCGACAAGCATAAACTTGATCTCCGCCTCGGCCGCAACGACCCCGTCAACTATCGCCTTACAACTGCAATGAGCCGTCCTTTTGCGCAGCTTGACCGCCTCGGCCGTGAGAATCAACTGATCGCCCGGCACAACCGCCTTGCGAAGCTTCACCCCTTCCATACCTAAAAGAACCGCCAGCTTGCCGGTGTGTTCGAGCCTTTGCGCGAATAAAAGCCCGGAAATCTGCGCCATCGCCTCGACTATCAAAACACCGGGCATTATGGGAGTGCCGGGAAAATGACCCTGAAAAAACTGCTCGTTTATACTTACGTTCTTGACGCCTTTTATCCGCCTTTCACCCTCGACCTCTATAACCTTGTCCACTAACAAAAACGGATACCGATGCGGCAAAATCTTCTGTATCTGGCGGACATCGATAAGGGCGTCAGTGCCGGATTCCTCAAGCCTGTCCTGCCGCCGGGAAAGTTCGTACAATTTGCGGGCCAGCTTCTGATTCAGTGAATGACCGCTTTTATAAGCGACTATCCTGCCCTTGACAACCCTGCCGACCAGAGCAAGATCGCCTATCAAATCCACGATCTTATGCCTTACACACTCATTAGGCCACTTGTAACTGTTCTTGATGGGCCCGTCGGAATTGATCACAAGAATATCGCGAGGCCCGAGATGCCTGCCCACCCCCCTTGCCTGAAACTGCTTCGCCTCGGCTTCCAGAAGAAATGTCCTGGCACCCGCTAAATGCTTCTCGAAAGTCTCAGCGTTCAATCTGCAACTGAAAACCTGTCGGCCTATCCCCGTATGCCCCCCGTAATCCAGATCGTACGTAATATTCAGACAATCATCGTCATAGGGCAGCGCGTATATCGAAGCGTCACCCTCGAATACGCTTATGGGCTCGTGAATTATAAATTCCTTACGCTTCTCCTGCTGTTCTACGATACCGGCTCGCTGCAGTGCTCTCAAATAACCCGCACTGCTGCAATCAGGTGCCGGCAGCTCGTCGCCTTCGACTTCTATTATCAAATTATCGATCTCAAGCGCCCTCGCCGCCGCCAGGCAGTGCTCGACCGTCTCTATACTCACCGAACCGTTCCGAAGCGTCGTCCGCCTGCTCCGCTCGGCTATATTGCCCGCCAGCGCACTTATTCGAACAGGCTCAGCGACATCGGTCCGTACAAACACTATCCCCGTATCGACCGGCGCAGAACGAAACACCAGCTTCGATTCCTGACCGCCAAACAGTCCTTTGCCGGCAATCTTAGCTTCAGTTTTTATCGTCTTCTGAAGATTCAAGTTTCTCTATCCTCGCGATTAACTGCTTTAGTTGCTCCGCCAGCTTAGGCAAACGCCTCGTCAGCTTGTGTACCCTGATGGCTTCGAGCTTCTCGATTGCCGGTGTGCCGAACAATTGAAGTCCTTCCCCAACACTCTGGAATACCACACTCTTAGCCCCCACCATCGTCCCGGCCCCTATCTCCACCTGGTCGCTGACACCCACCTGCCCGCCAAGCACAACACCATCGCCCAGCTTTACGCTGCCGGCAATACCTACCTGGCCCGCCAGCAGACAGCACTTGCCTATTATAACATTGTGAGCGATCTGAACAAGATTGTCTATCTTCGTTCCCGCCCCTATTATTGTATTACCGAATTTCGCCCTGTCCACACAGCTATTTGCCCCTATCTCGACAAAATCCTCTATGATCACCCCGCCGTTATGAGGAATCAGCCTGTGCACGCCGGCAATAAACGCATAACCGAAACCCGTCGCCCCGATCGTACTATTGGCCTGGATCACGACATTATTTCCGATTACACAATTATGATAAATAACCACATTGCAGTCAAGCCGGCAGTTGCTTCCGATTTTGGTATTTTCCCCAATCTTACAGCCGCTGCCGATCACCGTCCCCGCCCCGATTTCCGCGCCGCTTTCGATTACCGCCTGCGCCCCTATCGAAACATCCGAACCGATCTTCGCATCCTCGGCAACCCTGGCGCTCGGATCGATCCCCGCCTCCGGCCCTTTGAGTTTCGGCGCAAATATCTTCAACGCCTCTATCAGGGCCGCATTGACATCCTTGACCAATAACTGCGGCATCCCGGCCTCTTTCACAGCAGAGGCGACAATAACCGCCCCCGCCCCGGACTTACCGACAAGCTTCAAATGCCTGCCGCCGCTGACAAAACTAACCGCCCCCGTCCCAGCCGCCTCCAAAGGCCCAACACCGGTTATATATCCGCCGCCGTCCCCGATAAGCTCGGCCCCGATACGCTCTGCCAGTTGCAAAACAGTTAATTTCATCTTAACACCCGCAAAATCCGCCTATTCCCAAAACTACCTCTTCTTTGTCACCATCGGCCCGTCAATTCTTCGCATCCACTTTCGCCATAACTTCCTCGGTTATATCCACACAACCTCCGCTGTAGAGCAATTTGTGCGTCCGAATCGTCAGCATAAGATCGTTCGCACTCGCCGCGGGCAGTTCCACATCGCCGTCTTCCAGTACAAGAGTCAAACCCTTCTCGATCGCCACCTCACCGGTCATCGAAAGGATATCCTTATAAATTTCCTCGGTCCACTGTTGATCTTTCAGCGCAAAGTGCTGCTGGGCAAACTCCCGCTGCGCCTGCAAACCCGCCTGCTTCTGAAGTATCTCTTTCATAAGATTCAGATACTCGCTGCTGCCGGTCTTGAATGTCTTCAAACCCGCCTGCGCCGCCTCAAGCTCCTTCTCCAGCTTATCCAGTTCCGCTATGATGCTCTCCTGCTCAGCCGAAGCCTCTTGTCGGTACTGAACATTCCTCTTGCAATCCTGGAATATCCGGCGAACGCTTACAACACCGATCCTGACGCCGGCGCTTTGCCCCTCAGGCTCGGCCCAACTGCTCTCATACCCGACAAACCAGACCACCGCACAAATTATCAAACCGCCCAGAACCATTTTCTTGGTATCCATATTCCATCCTTTCTCGTACCTTATACCTGCCGTCGAAATCTTCTCGAACTAAAACAATCTCCCAATCGAAAAACTAAACACCTGTGTCTCATCCCCGTCGCTCTTCATCAGCGGAACCCCCAGCTCGAAACGCATCGGCACAGGCCCGAACCACTGCGGTATCATTATCTGAATCCCCGCACCAACCGCCGCACGGTAGCCGCCCGTATCGATCATCCCCGTATCCACGAAAAACAGCGCCGCCAGCGTCTCTCCCACCATCGGCACCGTCACCTCCGCGTTCGCAAGCAAAAGCCAGTCACTGCCCACCGGGTCCTTGCGCTCGGGACTGGCCACATTGGTCTGAAGGCCCCGCGTACTGACCCCGCGATAATCGAAGCCCCTAAGGCTGCCCTGACCGCCGGCATAAAACTTCTCGAAAGGCGGCGCATCGCCCACAATAGCGGACGCCTGCAGCTTCGTGGCAAGAATCGTCTTTCGCTCGGCCAGATCCTCGCTTAGCGTCTTATACCTTCTGTATATACCATTTAACACCCCGAACGTATGCTCCCCGGCCACCTGCTCGTAGCTGGTATTAAAACTATACCCCTCGCTCGGATAAAACTGGTCATCGGTCATATCTCTGCCGATACCGAGTTTCACCCCGCCAAGCATATTGCCGCCCTTGACATCGATGATCTCCTGCGGAGCATCGGTATCGAGGCTCTTTACATCCACGTTTTCCGCCCTAAACGTAATACTCCTCCGCCACTTGTCCTTATATCGCTTTTCAAATCCGAGATACGCCCTGGTCCTGCCCTCATCATAACTCTCCCGCCACCTCTCGTAACTCGATCCGACCACATCCATCGATATAGGCTTATTATGCAAATAAGGCTCGGTAAAGCTCACCGAATACTCACTGACCACCGTACCGGGCTGAAGCGCTATCCTGAATATCTGACCGGCCCCCTTAAAGGCCCGGCCGGTTATGAACTCCTCGAAGCTCTCAGGCTTATCGTGAATATTGAAGTTCCGTTGCTCGAATATAATCTGCCCGATAACACCGCTGTCACTCGCCACCCCCGCGCCGAGCATTATCGAACCCGTCTGACCCTCCGTAACGTTAACCTGGGCGTCCCGCTGACCCGGCTTGTTACCCGTCGGAGTAATGCGAACATCTTCCATCAAAACACTCCGGCGAACCAGCCTTTCGAGATAACCCTCACCGTCACCCGCCGCAAGGTCGGCGTTATACCACTGACCGGGCTTGAAGTCATACTCATCGAGAACCCGCCTTACCACCTTGTCATGAGTCTCCTCGTTGCCGATAATGTCGATCTGCCCGATCCGGAATCGCTCACCCTCTGTTACCTCGAACGCAACCGATATCTCATCGCCCGAAACAAACTCACGCCTCTGCCCCACCGCGGCATCTACAAAACCGTTCTCCTTGTAAAGCTTCAGTACCCGCTTTACATCCGAATCGAATCTCTGCTCACTGAAGACCTGACCCTCAGCCAGTCTTATCTCCGACCTCAGCCGCTGATCGTCAAAGTGCTCGTTGCCTTCTAACTTCAGACTCTCGACCGTGTAAACAGGCCCCTCCTTTATATCGAAAGTGATTTTCACTCTGCTTTTATCTGCATTAAACGCGGTTCTGCTCTGAACCTGTGCGTCCAGGTACCCTCTCTCATAATAAGCGGTCAAAACCTTGGTAACATCCGCCGCGAGAACCTTCTCGTCATAATACTTCCTGAGAAAAAGAAACAGCCTCTTGCGGGTCTTAACCACTTTTTTAAGTTCTTTGGTCTTTATGGAATCGTTGCCCGCGTAATCCACCGACTTGATCCTGACACGAGGCCCTTCGTTCACCTCGTAAACCAGCCTGCCCGCCGCCAGCTCAGCCGTATTAAGCACAACCCCGCTGAAGGCATAACCTTTCTTGCGGTAATATTCAGCTATCGTATCGGCGCCGGCCTGCGCCTGGATCGGGTCGAGATAATCACCGACCTTGATATCCAGCTTCTTGGTAAGGGTCCTGGATTTGTATTTGTCGTTGCCCTTAAATTCTATCGCCCGAATAATCTCCCTCTCCACCACCACGAACGTCAGCTTCACCTGCCCCTCGGAGACACTGACATTATAATAGCTGTACTCGACCCCCTCCAGTTCCGCTATCCGCTTGGCATCTTCCTGGGCTACCGCCGGATCGAATCGCTGACCTTCCCGGCTGCGAACCTTCGCCAAAACCTGCACCGCCGTTACGCTGCGGTTGCCGGCCGTGGTGATCTCCGATATCACCGCGCCCTCGGCACCGGCCGGCGCCGAGGATACCTCCTCGGCCCTCGCAACCCATGTCGTAACGCTGATTAATAACACCAGAACAAGAAAAACCAAAACCCGCTTTGAAACCGCCTCTAAAAACCTCTTTGTCATTTGGCCGACTCCTAAAAAGGCTCCTGAACATAAGAAGCCAGGTTTTCAAATCGCGTAAGTTTTTCCAGAAACGTCAGCTTAACCATCCCCGTCGGACCATTACGCTGTTTTGCTATGATCACCTCCGCCATATTGGTCTGCTCATAATTTTCATCGCCCCGATGATAATAATCCTCCCTGTGAAGCAGCATAACCACATCCGCGTCCTGTTCGATACTGCCGCTCTCACGAAGATCGCTCATCCGGGGCCTGTGATCCTCGCGGTTCTCCGGCGAGCGATTTAACTGACTCAAAACCACCACCGGGACATTCAGCTCCCTCGCAAGCGCCTTCAGATAACGCGAAATCGTCGTTATCTCCTGCTGACGCGACTCACTCCGCCTGCCGGCGCCGGCACTCATCAACTGGAGATAATCCACCACAACACAACCTATATCATACCGGCTCTTGAGCCGCCTGCACTTGGCGCGAAGCTCAAGCGGCGTCAGCCCCGCCGTATCATCGATATATATCGGGGCCTCCGAAAGTTTGCCGCACGCCTTTATCAATTCCTCGAAATGCTCGGTATTCAAAAGTCCCCGCCGAACCGCCTGGGAATCCAGCCTGCTGCTGCTGCACAGAAAACGCTCGGCAAGCTGATTTCTGCTCATCTCGAGCGAAAAAACCACGACAGGAACTTTGTTCTCCACCCCTATATGCTCGGCCATGTTAAGAGCAAGACTGGTTTTGCCCATACTCGGCCGGCCTGCGATAATTATCATCTCCCCGTTCTGTAAACCGCACGTCAGCCCGTCAAGCTCATGATATCCCGTACCCAGACCCGTAACTGTCCGGCCGTCACGCTTCTCTATGTGCTCGTACGCCTGAACCACAAGGTCTTTCAATACCGACGCCGCCGTGCTGACTTTCCTGTTCGTAACAGCGAAAATCCTCTGCTCGGCCTTGTCGAGCTTTTCTTCCGTCTCGCCGCCGGGCCTGTAAGCCTCGTCCAGTATCTCGCTGCCGGCCTGAATGATCTCACGAAGCAGGAATTTATCTTTGACTATTCCCGTATAGTAATCGACGTTGGCACTGGAAGGCACACTTTCAACCACTTTCGCAAGATACGCAACACCCCCGACCTCTTCGAGCTGATTGCGCTTCTCTAATTCATCCCTCAGCAAAACGCCGTCGAGACCCTCGCCCTTATTCTTCTCGTAAAGACTGACGATCGCGTCAAATATCATCTGGTGTTCGAGGCGGTAAAACGCCTCACTGCCCAGAGCCTCCACCACCTGCCCGATGCAAACCGGATCGATTATCATCGAGCCGAGAACCGCCGCCTCCGCCGCCAGGGATTCCGGCATACTACGCGCCGAAAAATCCGCACCCATCCCGCCTCCGCCGGATGAACCGCTAAAATCCTTTTTCTTGTCGCTGGACTGCTCCAATTATCTTCTCCCTGCCTGTCCCGACTTCTGTCTTCTGACTTCTGTCTACTGACTACTGGCCTCTTATTTCTTTTCCGTCTCCGCGGCCACCACAACAACGCTGACCGTAGCACTAAGATCCTCTGCGAACTTCAGTCTTTGTAGGGTGGGGTCTTTACCCCACCAAACTGTTATTGCACATCTCAATACGATATACGCCCGACGCAATACGATATACGCTATCCGCTCCACGCTGCACGCTAATAAAAAGTCAGTTTGGTTTCTTTTCCGTTTCCGCGGCCACAACAACAACGCTCACCGTAGCACTAAGATCCTCTGCGAACTTCAGGGTAACCTGCGAAGTGCCGACCTCTTTTATATGCTCAGGCAGTTGCACAACCTCATCAGCCACCTCGAATCCCTGCTCGCGCAAATTAGCTGCTATCTCACTGTCCCCCACGGAACCGAACAAATGTCCGAGCTCGTTCGCGCGGGCGGCTATCACAGCCTCGGCTCCCTCGACCGCCTCAGCGGCCTTCTCCAGTCGTTTGCGATCGCTTATCCTCTGCTCGGCCCTGACGGCCCTCTCCTGGGCGATAGCCTTCAGATTCGCCTCGCTCGGAACCTTCGCGAGATGCTGAGGAATAAGGTAATTCCTCGCGTAACCCGTATTAACCTCAACCACGTCGCCGAGCCAGCCCAGCTTGTCAACATCCTTAACCAGCAAAACCTTCATATCCGCTATCTCCAAAAAATAATCGCCGCCGCCGAT
>CAYNKU010000086.1:0-8689 GCA_964397865.1 uncultured Pirellulales bacterium
AATGCACTGCCGGGCGTCCTGGGGATCAATTCCACTGTGCGCGCCTCCTCGTCTACCTTCACCCCCGCCAGCATGAAGGTGGTTGTCTTATCTCGATAGTCGTCTGCTGACAGGGCTGCCTCGCTCGCCCGCCACTCTCGGATCTGTACTAGCGTACCGGGCACAACCTCATCAAACGGCACAAACAGGCCCTGGGGTTTCCACACCCCGCCCCTGACAGCAAAACTGCCCACGTCCCCAGGTTTCGCGTTTTCATTCAGCCACAGGTCCAACGCCTTACCAGCCTGCGCATCACTCGTCACCCCACTGACCTGCAGTGCTACTCTCCGATAGTAGCCACCCAACAAATCCACCGTACCCTGTTTGGTAGAATCGCTCGTGCGCTGGACAACTCCATCCGCATCCGTGTAAACTCCGTAGGCTTTCTGTGCCGTCTCTCCCCAGTCCCCGCCTCGGGAGAGATTCGCCCGGGCCCTCTTGACCACGTATCCCACCGTCACCCGATCGATCGTCTCCAGGAACAGATTGGCGTATTCATCGAACGTAACCCCCCACGCCAGCGGCACTCCAGCCGAGTTACCGAACTTACAGCACCAGGTCAGCGCGTCTGCCACTGTCATATCCCGATCAAAGTAAGCGGGCTCCAGCGCCAGCCCCGGGGCTTCAATCTGCGTCTTGACCGCGCCCAGCCCGTGCCCGGCCACGCTCAGCGTATCTACCAGGTCGTCTGCGATCACCTTGGCGTCCAATGTCGTCTCGTTGACTGAATATGCTTTGACGTTGGTGAATTCCCCGTACACGGTATCATCATCGGCCGTGTTCTCCCCCGCCGCCGTGACGTAGAACCGTACCTCGAAGTAGGTCGGGGATCCGGTTGTGGTGACGTCAATGCTTCCACTGGCCGTGGCTGTGGCCGACCACAGCACCGTCCCGTCACTGTCTCTCACCTCTAGTTTGCCCGGCCAGGAGTTAGGCAGCGCCAGATCGTAATCAGCGACGAACCGCTTGGCCACCTCCCCAAATTGGAAGTTATACCGCATGTGGGTGTAGTCGTCGGCCTCAAAGTCCACTGACCGTCGGGGCTCCAGCCACAGCCGGTCCGAGGTATCGGTATCGAACCTGTCTGGCTGGAATGACCCGCTGGCCTCCTCTGAGGGTGTCCACAGGCCATAGCGAGTATCGCAGTACACGTAGTTGTAGGGCTCGGCCGTCGCCACGTGCACCCAGCCCGAGGCCCACACTTCGATCTCGTCCCCCCCTTCCCCACTCTGCTCATCGATGCGCATGATCTGCCCGTAGAACAGCACTCGGAACGGGCCCTTGTACATCCAGACGGGGAAGCCATACCCCAGATCGGGCCAGTCCACCCCCACCCGCCTTTTCATCGTCCACGAGAGAAAGCCAAACCCAGAACCCTTTTCACTGTAATGCGAGAACCACTGACGGCCTAGTGTTTCACTCTTTCGTAACCGATATTGTATCCCGGTCAGTGGGTTTTCCGTTATGATGTCCGCCCGCCAAGGCAGAACGCCCCCCACTTTTGTTTGCGGTATGCGGGACACGCTGCTACTAGAGCTTGACGAGGAACTTGAGGATGAGGAACTTGAAGATGATGAGGAGCTTGAGGAAGATGATGTTGTTGTTGTGGAACTTGATGTTGAGCTGCAAGAAGAACTGCTAGAACTCGTAGATTGTGAAATAGAACTTGAAGAAAAACTTGACGTGGAAGAACTTGTCGAGGAGCTCGAAGATGAGGAGGACGAGGAGGAGCTTGACGAGGAGCTCGAAGAGGAAGAAGAGGTTGTCCCTCCCCCCTCTTCCTCGATTGCCAGGGCCCACCCCATGCAAGCCGCACCGAGGGTGGTTGTGTAATTCCACGTCCAGCCTGTGGCAATGAACCCCACGAAGGCGGCAACGTGTCCGGGCGTCCCGTCATCTTCTGGCAGGTGAACAACTGTATCATCACTGAGGGTCTGATTGTCAGTTGTTGGCTGGCCGTCTTCTTCCTGCCAGGAACCACAATACTCGTCGTCGTCGTCAAACATGCTTATCCCGCTAGTACCAGCCGTCCCGTCAGCGTAGGATGTATTGAAAGCTGCGAAATGCGACAGGCAGGCAAGCGCACCTTGCGGGGTAAAATTTGGGTCAGTTACACTTTGATTGCCCGTACCAACCGGAGAGCTAAGCGACCCAATCCACCAATCAGCCGCCCCGCCAAGGTTTACGAGAAAACATCCAACCTCATCACCACCTGAGTCATCCCCGCGAGCCCAGGCCGAGAAACCGTCTGCGTCCCAGCCTCCGATTTCTACTCCATAGACCATGGCCCCAGTATTGACTACCTGCATGACTACGTATTCGTCAGATATTCTACCTGCTATATCCGATGTGCCTACGTTGTTTCCGTCCCGGTAGGATACCCCATACTGAGGGTCACCCGTTTCGTTGGACGCCACACCTATGGACCAATGCATATTAGAGCCAAGAGTGTCGTCGAACTCCTTTATGTGCGTCGCGAAGACGCCGAAATCTGGCTCCATCCCGAGCGTGTCAACGTCGATCTCAACGTCCTCGTTACCCATTGTAATGACCAGTGCTCCTGCTGTCACATCGGTGCCGGCGATAAACCAGGCGTGGATAAACCATTCTGAGCTACATGCGTTTCCCCAATTGATTCTGACCCCATTCTCAATGAACGTGACAAAGGCGGCTTCCCCGTCAATTGCCCCGTTGTCCCCCAGGAACATGATGACTTCGTCATCAGTGCCCTGCCTGTGTGTATCCGTCGTTCCTTGGCCGTGCTCGCTCTGCCCGGCCATGACCCACTGTTCAGCAACCGCCGTCGCCGCGCCAAAACTCATGGACACGTCGTCGCGTGGTGTCCCATCGACCGTTGACATCACCCCGACCAGGACAACACCCTTGGGCGTCAAACCCCCCAGGTCGTCGGTTGTGATGTCTTGGTTTCCGCCACCGGTGTCTGCAACGGTGCGGGTCGTGGCAACAGTTACACCCATCGTTCTACTACTCTGGCATTATGATCCAAAGCCCAGCCGGGCATGAAACGGTTCCTCGGTAGTGTACTTCACTCCCGCGCTCGCGATCAGCAGCACTGCATGTAGTTCTGTGGCAAACACCACCTTTTGCATCGCGGCCATTCCGTCCACCGCATCACATAAAACGTCAAGCTGCGCTGCCGACTCAGAGTCGAGGCTCCAGTGATTTGTGATCTGCAGTCTGGTCGTGTAGCCTGCGCCATAGTCAATCAGCGCGGCCTGAAAAGCGTGTACTGCAATGTTTTCTACGTCAGGATCGGTTGGGAAAAAGCGTTCAAACAAGGTCGTCATGGGCGCCCTCCTATGCTTGCACTACCACGGGAACAGTAACGGTCACCGTCACCGTGACAGGCACAACTACCACCACACTCCCGGCCCCAGCCTGGTACTCGTGAGCGCCGATGTCTGGGGCGTCACCGGTGTACGGTTCTCCTATTCCAGTCCCCGCGTCTATGCATGGGCTTGGGGCTGTGAGGGTAAAATCCGCATTGCCTGGATCGGTCATATCTGGATTGTCGTCCAAGCTGTTTGTTTCAAAAACGGCGAGGTAGTCGGCATACGTGTTATACGTGGTGCTATTCCTGTAGATTTTAGTATTCCCTGGGGCCTCCTCGTGAAAGCAATTGTGATCCCCGTCCCAGTTATCGTCATAGCGTCCCGCGATCCTCATAGTCCACCCGGCCGCGACCGTGGAAACGAGGATGTTGTTCCGAAAGTGAACCACAGGATAAGTGGTATCACTCCAGCAATCGAGGCACGCTTTGTCTGCATGGCCTTGCGCGTTCGGGTCATACATTGTGTTTCCGTCAACGTAGATCGGGCCTGCTATGCGATTGCCAAGCTGGATGCACGAACCGTCTGCAGAGTACAGCGTGCATTTTATCACATTCACAGCGGTGACATCACCGCCAGTGATATAGATCAGTTGGTGATACTGAGCATCGGGATCTCCCCAGTTCTCAGAGCCATGGATCTCGCAGAGCCGGGCCTCGCACTCGTCAATGGTAAAACCGTTCCCGGCCCCTGGGGACCCAAATTGCAAGCAATGGCTGTGCACATCGTAAATGTGAACATCTTCGACCAAGACTCTGAGGCCAGCATTAAAATAAATCCCCACGTGATCCCAGTGATAGCACGACCCGCCGATAATCTGTATATCTGTTATCCCAAGACCATGGAAAAGGTAGCCGTCGTAACTCGCTCCGTCCACGTAAAAGTCAGAGTGAACATCACAGTCAAGAAAATCTAGGTGAGTGCTACCGGCCCGCACGTAGAAGCCCCAGGTTTCGGTATCACGAATTTCGCAGTTGTCAAAGACAATGTAATCAGAACCGCTTATCTCAACGCAAAAACTACCTGTCCACCCGCCGCTTGTCTGGTCTCCGTCGAAGATGATCCCATCGAACGTGATGTAATCATCACTGGTCTGTAGATCCATGACCTGCCCATTGGCAGACCTGGCCCAGACCACCTGTCGGGCGTTAAGCGCCTGGTGCGTGATGATATTCCCCTCAGATCCGCTATTCCAGGTGGTCTGCCCACCACCCACGTCATAGGTGCCGTCAGCGTAGGTGATGGTATCCCCTGCGACGGGAGTTGTGGCCGCTTTATCGACGGACGCCCAGGCATTGTCCCAGTCGAGCCCCGAGTCGCCGTCATTCCCATCGGTCTTGACGTAGTAATCTGTCACGGTATCTCTCGCCTATCCTTGGGGGGATTGTGGCAATCTTTCTGGCGGGGGTGCAGTTCGTTGTACTTTTCAATCAGATCCTCCACGCGATCCCCCTCACACACCAAGCCGTACAGATACGCCTCTGGCAGTACAGCGTCTTGCCAGTTATCCCCCTGCCAGATGCGGAAGTCACCTGTCCACGTCTGTTCATTATCAGAATCGCGGCGCACAATCTCGCCCTTGACAATGATCTTGTTCCCGTGGTGCTGACGCAGCGTCCGGTCAGCGGCCCACTTTCGCCAACTGGGGCCACCGCCCCAGGTCACAATCTGGTATGGATTCCACGCCTTCTGCCACGGGGGATCATTCCGCCTCTTGCGCAACAGGTCGTGTGCTCGTTTAATGGTCTTGGCCGTCCAAGCCACCGAGGCCACCTTCACAACTACGGTAAGCCACGGCAAGCCCCACTGGACCCCCTTGCCGTGTTTGCTTTGGTACTGTTGCATCCAAACAAGGCGTTGCTCGTAGACAGATCCGTGATCGGCCGGCCACACCCCTGTCTCACGTTGCAGCCTGGCAAAAGACCCAGAAGCGCGCCGGTACGCCTTGATCCCCTGAACGGCATGGACAACTATCCCCTCATCACACCACCGGTGCGCGAGTTCGTCGTCATCACACCCCCACCCAGGTTGACCAAACGGCCCGTGTTCGGCAAACCGTATGCCGTCGAAAGCCCGCCGTCTGGCAAGGCAAAAGTGGGTGAGGGAGAGCCGGGAGTTTCGGTACGCCTGCCCCTCTATAATCTCGTGAGGCCAGCGGTGCCACGCCTCCGCCTCAGAAGTCGCGAGCATGTGCCAGTCGGGGGCAACCACGTCCGCCTCGGGGTGACGCAATAGATAATTGCGCATCCGTTCTATCCCACCCTCCAGCGGACGCATGCCGCCGTCATAGAGCGAGATGTAGTCCCAGTCTCCCCGCGCGAAGGCTGCGTCAATCCCCGCGTTCCTACCAGGGCCAGCCCCGAGGTTCTCGCGGTGAATGACTATCAGGTCATCATAGCGCCGCTCCTGGTCATCCAGGAAGGCCCGGGTATCATCCTCGCTCCCGTTGTTCACGACGATAATGCACGCGCAGTACGGGTCATTGCGCAAAATCGGCAGTTGCCTTTCCAGCATCGGGCAATTGTCCAGCGTCGTAATCACAACGGGAATGCTCGCCCTATCACCACTCATTATACCCGTACCCCCTCATCGTCTCCTGAAGCGCCGGCCTGATACTGCTATGTATGCTGTCCCACTTGAGGCGCTCCTCGTGTGGCCCGCTCGTGTTGTACGTGGTGTTTTCGGCCACCTGGCCCAGAAAAGAATGTGCTACCCCCAACGCTTTCAGCAGCGCTCTATAGCCGTCCTCGACCCTGTGCAAGATCCTCCTACCAGCGGCCTCGCGCTCAATGAGAGCGTTCCAGTGAACGTACCGAAACGCCTCCGCCGAGGCCGGGTCCTCGACATACTCCCCCAGGTCTGGCAGATGGGTGACGCTGTACTCAGAGTAACCCCGGATGTTTGGCGATGCGAAGGCCCCCTTTCTCACAGCAGATTCGATCACAAGCCGAGGATGTCGCACTAAATGGACAATTATGGCATCTTGTAGCATCAGACTGGACAGAAATGGGGCCGCCAGCCAACTAGAGTCTGCTACCAGGTGCGGCTTGTTCCACAAATTCACCTTTGCCCGCTCCAGACCCCCCAGGCTGAAAATCTCCTCGTGGCCGCAGGCCAATCCCACCAACGAGAGCAGGCGCGAGAAATAGCCGGTGCCGCACCTCCCTGTTCCTGTAACGCAAACGTCCAGCGTGCTTTTGCCGTTGTGCGGCCAGTTATCCGCAGATCTCGCCCACGGGTGCGCCTCCAGGAAGGCATAATACTGCCCCTTCCTGTGGAGGCGCTGTGTCCACGCTCCGCTTGGCGTCCCCACAGACGGGATGGTTTTGAAGATCGGCCCCCACTGCCGGGCTCGCAGATCCTCGAAATCGCTTACCGCGTTATAGAATTGCCACCACCCCCCACCTCCAGACTCCAGGCGACGGCTAGCATCCAGGTCAGCCCGCTCCAGTGCCGCGATCACGCGCCCCTTATCCTCCTGAGCAAAGCCCATACCAAACACGTTGCAAAAGTTTCCGTAGAACTTGGGGGAGTCACCGTCGCCCAAGATCGCTGACAGCACATCGACCGGCCACACTACGTCACCGCGCAGGAGCGTGATACGCTCCCCATCCCACGAGTCAACAGTTGCCAGAGCCTCCAGAGTCGCCCGCTGCGCGGGCGCAGTGAACACCACCACCTTTGCGCCTGTCTCTCGAACCTGCCTGGTAGTCCGATCAACGAGGGCCTCACCCGCGATGTCTACCAGATAAGGTGCCTCGCGCTTGTGCGTGCTCGCGATCACTACAACTGTGTCCACCGAGCTTTGTTCTCCTCGCCTGTTTTGCCCGCCATGTCGCTGGCGTTATGCCACCCACTTGCGCGGGTCCCCTGGTGCCGGTGGCAAGTACAGGAGCCGCTCAAAGTCAGGCCAGAGCGCTTCTGGATTCCACTCGTGTAGCGCCTTGTTTCTCGCCATCACTAGACGGTTGTTCCTCAGCTCTGCCGCCAGCCTTGCAGCCTGGTCATCCCAGAACGCCTGTTCTGTCGGTTTGTATTCGCGCACGAACTCGGCAGAACCAAAGTCCATGTAAGTCCCACACCCGTGGAAAAGCTCCAGGCTGGCAACCTGGTCAAAGTTGAGCACTACCACATTGTTGTGTAGTATAGCCTCGTGCGTGTTAAACCCGTAGGTTTCCGCCTTGCTTGGATTGGCGAAAACGTTGGAGAGGAAAAAAAGCTCCATCACCACCCGGCGAGGCACACCTACACCGGCAGCCTTGTTCAGCCGACTTGTGAAGGCAACACGATCCCCAAGCTCCAGGTGATTGGCCATGGCCATCAAACGGTTCATTGTGTCCTGGAAACGCTGACCCGAGCTCTGCCAGTCAATGAAGAGCAGGCGCGGATCGCACTTTGACCTGAGCAGGCCGGCTGCCAAACGCACAAGCTTACCATGCTGCTTTTCCGCGTCCACCCGGGCCGGGAAAACGATCCGCGCATCCCCACTCAGGAAGTCAAACCGCTTCACGATGTCAACCGTGAGCGGGTCGAACGGCCACAACTTGAGTATATCAATCGCGTGACCGCTCCGGCTGATTTTAACCCGCCACTCTTCCCCTGCCAGCTTATACGTCTGGTACGTAAAGCCCATATCTCGCTCGTTGGGGAAGATCAAATATCCTGGGGGCATGCAGTAGCGAGAGGTGTAAGGATACTTGGCACTTCGCCTCGGCGTCGGGCGAGAGTGTAGCCAGTGCAGCCACGTCAAGTCATCTCGTGTTTGCGCGTAGCGGCGCAGGGCGACGTTATAGGGCAAGTACCATTCTTGCAGTACGATGTCGTGGGCGATCACAACGTCAATGTCCTCCAGGTGGTCTGCCAGGGCATCATATACACGTTCGACCTGTTCCTCAAAGCCTGCCCTCGCCCTACTCTCCAATTTGAGCGCAGGCAAGACCGGGCGCAGGTCAATCGTCTCAGGATTCCACACCGAAGGCCGGGGCAGACCCTCAAACGGCTTATAAGTCGGGCTGCCGCCCTCGTCCTCGCAATACTCCCCTTCACTCACCAACACACGAGGGACCATGCCATGCGCCAGCAGCATGTCAATCTGCGCGTTCGCGCTCGTGATCAACGAGTATCCGCTCTCGACCTCATAAAACGTTGTGAAAAATGCCACCCTCGGCGGCCTCGCCACGCTCACTTTTCCTTTAGACATCACCCCTCCTATCTGATACTTTCTAAGACCTTGAACACCAGAGCAGCAACCCCGCCCGCCCCTGCCACCTTCGCCACCTCTCCCGCTATGTGCCAGAGCC
>CAYNKU010000087.1:0-8631 GCA_964397865.1 uncultured Pirellulales bacterium
GCCTTCGGCTGAACTTTTTTCCGGATTCGGGGTTTTCCATATTAACTGCCTCATTTGAGTTTTTGGCCGAAAGTGAACTTTACCACAAGAAGATGTTGTTTTCAAGCGGCAAATGACGGTCTTTGCGAAGTTTAACGCGGTTTTATTGACGATTAGTATCAGAGCAGGTATAATGAAGAATTGCTGTTTTGAAGCTTGTGACGGATTGTAAAATAAGTTGTTTTCTTGCCCGAATGGGAGTTTATGAAGAATCTTTTTGTTATTAAGGCCTGCCTGCGTGTTTTCCTTTTATCTGCCGTGGTTGTGATAACGGCGAATTCGGTGAGCTATGGCTGTTCGGCGCCGGTTTTTCGCTATGCGCTGGAGAACTGGCCGGCGGATCCTTATTTTGTCGGAATAGTCCACAAGGGCGAGCTGACCGGCGAGGCAAAGGCCGCTGCCGAGCTTCTTGAAAAGTATTGCCGCAGCAAAGGCGGCGCCGCGAATATCGCGATTAACTACCTGGATATTCTTGGCCCGCACGCGGCGGAATTAAAGGACGTTATCGCCTTTGAAAAGATCGATCCGAACGAGCCTTGTTTGCTCGTATACCTGCCGGCGATCGCGGGCAGCAACAAGCCTGTCTGGAAATCACCTCTGACGGCCGAGCACGTAGAGAAAATAATCGACTCTCCCATGCGCAGAGAGATCGCCAAGCATTTATTGGAAGCGGATTCGGCGGTGTGGGTATTTCTTGAAACGGGCGATGCCGAAAAAGACGACCCGGCGGCAAAACTGCTCGAAGAAAGATTAAGCGAACTTGAGGACAAAATAGAACTGCCCGAGGGCCCCTGGCTCGGCGAGGAAGATTCGCAGTATAAACCTCAGGTCCAGTTGAGCTTTTCGATGATCCGGCTGGCGCGGGACGATTCCGACGAGGCTTTTCTGGTCAATGCGCTTTTGGGCAGCGAGCCGGACTTACTCGAATTCGATGAGCCGATGGCCTTTCCGGTAATGGGCAGGGGCCTTGTGCTTTATGCGCTTGTGGGCAAGGGGATCACCGGCGGCAATATATTGCAGGCGTGTGAATTTTTAGCCGGGGCGTGCTCTTGTGTGGTAAAAGCCCGGAACCCCGGCGTGGATTTACTGATGAACGTGGACTGGGAGAATCTGATCGAGCCGATTATTGTCGAGGAACCTTTGCCGCAACTGGTGAATATTTCCGAGTTTTTAAGACCCGAGGATCGTTCCACTCCGGTTATCGCCGAGCACGAAGAAACGATCGCCGTTAGCGGCGAAACTGAATCCGCGGGCGGTTCGCTGGTTAGAAACGTTATTATAACTCTGGCGGGGTGTTTTGTGTTGGCGGTTTGCGTAACGGCGGTTTTGCGTCGCGGCGGCAGGTCAGGCTAAGTTCACATAAGTTAAGGCGGCGGTATGAAAATCTGGCGACTGGTTGTAATGGAGATTTTTCACCGGAGGTTGAGTTTTCTGCTGGGCCTTTTTTCGGTGGCGGTCGCGGTCGCTACACTTGTGGGGGCGGTTGAGTTATTACAAAGTCATGATCGGCGGACGCAGCGGATCCTGCTCGACAGGCAAAAGCAGACCGAGGAGAAGATGAGCCTGATGGAAGACGATGTGCGAAAGGCGATGCTGCACCTGGGGTTTAATATCGTTATCCTTCCCGAAGACCAGAACCTCGGTGACTGGCACAATGACGATTACGGCGCAAAACTCATGCCGCAGGATTACGTAGGCCGCTTGGCGGCTTCGGAGATAGTGACAATCGAACACATTGTTCCCCGTCTTCGGCAGCGGTTCAAATGGCCCGAGACAAAATGGACCGTTATCGTTGTGGGTACGACCGATGAAGCGGTGTATCCTGCCGACAGTAACGACAGGATTTTCGTGGAGTCGGTGCCGGCGGGCAAAGTTATTTTAGGCTATGAGGTTCATCAGGGTCTTGAGATAAAGGTCGGTCAAAAACTGGCGCTGGCGGGGCGGCAGTTTACAGTCTATAAATGCTGCAGCCAGCGCGGCACGAAAGACGACATGACAATCTGGCTTAATCTGCCCGATGCCCAGGAGCTTTTGGATAAGCGGGGCATGATCAATGAGATCCTCGCGGTTCAGTGCCGCAGCAGTTGGGCGAATCTGCCGAGAGTGCAGGCGGAAATCACTAAAATACTCCCCGATACGCAGGTTATCGAAAAGGCCTCGGATACGCTCGCGAAGGTTCATGC
This sequence comes from uncultured Pirellulales bacterium, assembly GCA_964397865.1. Lineage (GTDB taxonomy): Bacteria > Planctomycetota > Phycisphaerae > Sedimentisphaerales > Anaerobacaceae > CAYNKU01. The sequence goes on from CAYNKU010000087.1 coordinate 2,223, forward strand.
CCGTGAGAAAATGGCGGCTGAAGCGCAGGCCTCGATCGAGAGAGAAAAGCAAAATTTCGAGCGTATAAGTTCCCGGCAGCGGCATTTTGCTTCGGTGCTGGTTCCGCTGGTTATGCTCGTATGTATGGCGTGGCTTGCGATGCTGAGCCTGGCGAACGTCAGGCTTAGACGCACCGAAATCGGCGTGCTCCAGGCGATAGGTGTTCGCAGGGGTCAGGTGCTGGAGCTTTTTTTGTCGAGGTCGATAGCGACAGGACTTTGCGGCGGATTCGCGGGCTATCTGGCAGGGACCTTGATCGGCTCAGCGGCACCGACAGGGGTATTTGTGTTTGATTTTAATTTGCTCGGACTTTCGCTTTTTGTCGCGGTAGTGATTACATCTATCGCAAGTGGTATGCCGGCCATAATCGCCGCCGGCCGCGACCCGGCTGAAGTTTTGAGCGATAGCTGACTTCAGCGGCGAGAAAAACTTTATGGTTTTAATGGGAATCTGAAAATGAAGATTTGGCGAATGCTGGTAAAGGAAATACTCTGCCGCAAGCTGAATTTTGCTTTGGGGGTATTGGCGGTTGTCATAGCCGTCGCTGCGCTGACAGGGGCGGTGGAGTTGTTGAAGTGTCACGATTTTCAGACCCGTCATATCCTCGACGAAAAAGAAAAGCAGACCGAACAGCAGATGGCGATATTGCGTGACGAAATGCGAAAGGCGACGTTGAAACTGAGTTTTAATCTTGTGATCCTGCCGAAAGAGCAGGACCTTCGTGACTGGTATATGAAGGATTATTCCGATCAATATATGCCGGAGGAATATGTCACCCGGCTTACCGAATCGGGGATCGTTGTCGTTCAGCATGTATTGCCTGTTCTTCAGCGCAAAGTCCTCTGGCCCGAAAAGAAACGGACGATTATTCTTGTCGGTACTCGCGGGGAGGTGCCGCATGTTACCGGGCCTCGCAAAAAGCCTTTACTGGAGCCTGTTCCGGTTGGAACTGTTGTGCTGGGAAGTGAATTGCATGAAAGTCTCTCCCTGGAGGTCGGCGATACGGTAAAAATTTTTGACAGGGATTTTACCGTCTTTAAGTGCTACGAGCAGCGGGGCAGTAAGGATGATATTACCGCCTGGATCCATTTGAGCCAGGCGCAGGAAATTTTCGATAAGAAAGGACAGATAAACGCTATCCTGGCCCTGGAGTGTCTTTGCGCGGGAGTTTCCGAACTGCTGCCTCTGGTTCGCCAGGAGGTCGCCAAGGTTCTTCCCGATACGCAGGTTATCGAGTTTGGCTCGCAGGCCCTTGCTCGTTTCGAGGCGAGGATGAAGGTCGGCGAGGAAGCGAAGGCGCTTATCGAGCAGGAAAAACAAGGCAGGGCCGAATTAAGGGCCGAGCGCGAGCAGTTTGCCGCGATAATTGTGCCGGTTGTTTTAGTCGGCTGCGCAGTATGGATAGCGGTGCTTGGTTTCAGCAACGTGCGGGACCGCAGATCGGAAATCGGTATTCTAAGGGCGATGGGTTTTCGCTCGGGACAGGTAATGGGGCTTTTTCTTTCCAAATCTCTGGCGATGGGTATTTTGGGAGCTCTTGCGGGTTCGTTTGTCGGGACGTTTCTGGGGGGCAAAGTCGGCCTGGCGATCGAAGGCGGCGAAGCGATTAGCTACTCACCGGGATTCGCCGGCGCGGGCGTGATCTTGATGTCCGTTGCGGCGGCTTCGGTGTTGACGGTGATAGCGGGCTGGATACCGGCGAGCATCGCCGCCGCTCAGGACCCGGCTGAAATACTGCAGAAGGAGTAAATTAAATATGCTCGAATTAAAAGAGGTTTCAAAGTCTTTTGCCGGACCGCAGGGGCAGGTCAAAGCCCTTGAGGATGTAACCTTGAATGTCGATCAGGGTCAGGTTGTTACGGTACAGGGCCCCAGCGGCAGCGGCAAGACGACGCTGCTTCTTGCGGCCGGCGCACTGCTGCGGCCCGACAGCGGCACTATCGCGATCGACGGCCGGGACCCGTATGAGCTTAGTCCGAATCAAAGGAGCTCCCTGCGGGCCGAGAAAATAGGTTTCGTATTTCAGCAGTTTCACCTTGTCCCGTATTTGAGTGTGTTGGATAATGTTCTTGCGCCATCGGCTGCAAAACCAGGTACCGATGCGGCCGGGCGGGCAAGAGAGCTGATAGAACATTTCAAGCTGACCGATCGAATGGATCATCTGCCGGGTCAATTAAGTACCGGACAAAGACAGCGAACGGCACTGGCAAGGGCGCTTCTGAATAAGCCTAAAATTATCCTTGCCGACGAACCGACGGGAAACCTTGACAGCGAAAGCGGTCACGTTGTTCTCGGCTACCTGGCGGAATTCGCGCGCCAAGGAGGCGCGGTACTGATAGTCACTCACGACAATGAGGCGATAAAATTCGCTGACAGAAATGTAATCCTCCGACAGGGACAGATAGTAACTTCAGGATAGATATGAAAAAAAACCCATCTGTAATTTCGTTAATTCTCGCCGTATTTTTTTTGCAGGGCCTTTGCATCGGCGCCGACTGGCCTATGTGGCGGTACGATGCGAATCGAAGTGCGGCCTCTCCCGAGCAGCTTGCCCCGGTGCTCCACCTGCAATGGGCCCATCAATATAAGCCTCTTACGCCGGCGTGGGAGGACCCGGTAAACCAGGACCGGATGGGTTTCGATAAGTGCTATGAACCGGTCGTGGCAGGTAATACGATGTTCATCGGCTCGAATCACAGTGACAAGATTGTTGCGCTTGATACGAAAACGGGTCAGGAGAAGTGGACCTTCTATGCGGCCGGGCCGATTCGTTTTCCCGCGGCGGTGTATAAGGACAAAGTCTATTTCGTCAGTGACGATGGATATCTTTATTGCGTTAGTGCCGATGCCGGTGAGCTTATCTGGAAATTCAGGGGCGGGCCGTCGGACAGGAAAATTCTCGGCAACGGCCGACTGATATCGACCTGGCCGGCGCGGGGCGGGCCGGTTATAAAGGACGATATCGTCTATTTTTCCGCCGGCATATGGCCTTTTATGGGCGTATTTATTCACGCCATAGACGCCGCGACCGGTAGGTTGCTCTGGACGAACGACGGCGCAGGCAGTGAATTTATAAGTCAGCCTCACAAAGGCGCGGCCGCGTTCGGCGGTATCGCGCCGCAAGGTGCGTTGGCTGCGATCGAAAACAGACTCATAATCCCCGGCGGCAGAAGTGTGCCGGGGTGTTTTGACCGCAGGACAGGCGAACTTATTTATTATCACCTCGCCGGCAGCAAATTTCATCAGATAAATAAGACCGCGGATACCAAACGTGAAGGAGGTTCGCACATCTGCGGAATAGGCAAATACTATTTCAATCACCGCGGGCTTAATACGAGCATGTACGATATCGAAACCGGCGAGATGTATTTTATGTGGAAGATGACCACCTACCCGGTGCTGACCGAAGATACGATTTATTTATCCGGAAAGACCGTCATTGCTTATGACCTGCAGAGTTTAACAAAGATCCCTTATTGGCAGGAATCGACCAGCCGCAGGACAAAAAAGAAAAAGATTGTCACAAAATACCGCTGGCAGATGGAAAAACTCTGGAAATTAGAGGTCGATGCGAGGTTCGCCTTGATAAAGGCGGGAGAGCGTCTTTACGCCGGCGGCGAAAATATTGTCTCCGCGATAGAAATTTCCGAACAAGACAAACCCTTTGTAAACTGGACAGCAAAAGTCAACGGTAATGCCGTTCGACTCATTGCCGCCGACGACAGGCTTTTCGTTGTCACCGACACCGGGCAGATATATGCCTTCGGGGCCGAGCGAAAAAAATCTGTAATGCACGAATCGCTCGCAAATAAAACCGCTCCGAATCGCGTGATGCAACTTCGTGCCAAAGAGATCCTCAAGGCCGCGAATGTCGACAGCGGCTATTGCCTCATCTACGGTCTTGACAGCGGCAAGCTGGCTGAAGCGCTGATAAAGAATTCCAACCTGCGGATAATCGCCGTCGACGATGATGAAAAAAAGGTTGCTAAGCTGCGTAAACGATTCGATGCGGCCGGGCTTTACGGAAGCCGAATAAGCATTCACCTCGGCGATGCAATGACATTCGAAGCGCCGCCTTATCTGGCGGATTTAACCATTTCAGAATCCGGCGAAAATTTAGGCGTCGAATTAAATGAACAGGTACTGGAAAAAGTATTTTATTCGACCAGGCCTTACGGCGGGGCGGTGTGTCTTGCTGCCGAAGATGCCAATAAATACGCCGATTTCGAGAAGCTGGTAAAGAGATCGAATTTATCCGGCGCGAATCTCGAATGTGTTGGTAAATACGCGCTGCTTACCAGGCCTTATTCACCGGCGGGTTCGGCCGACTGGACGCATCTGTATGGCGATATTTCCAATACCGCTTATTCGAAGGACCAACTGGTCAAACTGCCTTTGGGTATATTGTGGTTCGGCGGCAACAGTCATCACGACGTCCTGCCGAGACACAGCCACGGCCCGACCGAACAGGTCGTCGGCGGACGGCTCTTTATCGAGGGAATAAATATGCTAAGCGCCCGCGATGTTTATACCAGCCGGGTACTCTGGAAAAGAAATTTTTCCGACCTTGGCACATTCGGCGTTTATTATGACGATTCCTATAAAGACGATCCCCTCGATACGAGCTACAACCAGAAGCACATCCCCGGCGCCAACGCGCACGGAACAAATTATGTGGTGACAAAAGACAAAATGTATCTTGTCATCGGGGCCGACTGCATGGTTCTGGATCCGGCGACCGGAAAAACGATGGCGACCATTTCACTTCCGACAGAAGCCGGCTCCGACAAAAAACCTCTATGGGGTTATATCGGCGTCTATGAAGACCTTCTTATAGCCGGCGCGAAACTTGCCGATGCCAAAACCGATCTCTGGAATAGTAAAAAGATCATTGTTATGAACCGCTGCACCGGCAAGTCGCTATGGAGCAGAAAAGCGCGATATTCTTTCCGTCATAACGCGATTATCGCGGGCGCGGGCAAACTTTTCTGTATAGACGCTTTACCTGAGCATGTCTTAAAAACCAAAGAAAGAAGAGGATTAACCCCCGAAGGTTCCCCGAAGCTGCTTGCGCTGGATGTTAAAACCGGCGAGATGATCTGGCAGAAAAGTAAGGGTGTTTTCGGGACGTGGCTGGGATATTCATCGCGGCACGATATCCTTTTGCAGTGCGGGCGAAATTCCAAGGATATGATAGAAGGGGAACCTTCCGAAAGGATGACAGCTTTACGCGGCAGCAGCGGCAAAGTTATCTGGGACAAGCCCATCGATCATAGCGGCCCCTGTATGCTCGCTGATGACACGATATATCTAAACGCCCACAGTACCGAAGGCTCGGCTGTAAATCTTTTGACCGGTGAAAAGAAGATGCGAACCCATCCCCTGACCGGCGAAAGAGTGCCCTGGACGTACCGGCGATTCTCCGGCTGCAATTCGGCCCTGGGCGGGCGGGGGATGCTGATGGTTCGTTCGGGGGCGGCCGGTTTTTATGACCTCGAGCGCGACGGCGGCACGGGCAATTTCGGCGGCTTCAAATCGGGCTGTACCGCGAACCTCGTGGCGGCGAACGGCGTGCTCAATGCCCCCGACTATACGCGCACCTGTACATGCAGTTATCAAAACCAGACATCTCTTGCGCTTATCCATATGCCCGAAGTCGAGATGTGGACTTTCAATCGGTTGGAGATGCCGAAGGAAAAATCGTCGCGCATAAAGAGACTCGGCCTTAACTTCGGCGCACCGGGCGACAGGATGGCCGACGACGGCACACTGTGGCTCGACTGGCCCGATGTGGGCGGGCCCGGTCCGGAGATTAAAATCAAAGTCGAGCCTGCCGCAAAAGTCTTCAGACATCACAGCAGCAGGATCAGAACAGGCGATAAAAAATGGGTGGCGGCATCCGGCTTGAAAGATGTTGCCGAGGTGGAAGTTACCCTCTGCCCGGACGCCGAAGACGAACAGCTTTATACAGTCAAACTTTATTTTGCCGAACTTGCGAGGGTAATAGACGGCGAGCGGATTTTCGATATCTTTATTCAGGGCCGAAAAGTGCTCGGCAACTTTGATATCGTAAAACAGGCAGGCGGTAATAATCGCGCTATTGTGAAAAAATTCGAGGCTGTGAAGGTTAAAGATGCTTTGAAAATCGAGTTCAAACCCGTCTCCGTCTCAAAAACCGGCCCTGTGCTTTGCGGTATCGAGGTTATAGCCCGGGATTCCTGACAATTTGACCAAATAATCCCATCAGCGAGCACTTAATCATTGACATCAAACCCGTTTAGCTACTATACTTATCCCTTTATTTAAATTCCTCGATTAAGGAGAAAAGCAAATGTACAAATCCTCAAAAACCGCGGCTTTTATTATTTT